>CANLCB010000001.1 GCA_947488865.1 Deltaproteobacteria bacterium
GATCGTCAAACGACGTGATGTCATTTTTAATCAGCACCTGCGCGACATTGACCGCTGATTTGAGAATGTATTCCGCTTTAATGCGTTGTTCTGCGGCGCTATTGAGTCTCATCGCCACGTACGTCGAGTCGGTCAAAGAGATTAGCAGCGCCGAGGAGAGCGCGATCATGAAAATGACCATGATAAGCGCTATGCCTCGTTGAGGCTTCGATGAGATGGGTCTCTGACTTTTGCGGTTAAAGTTCAGCATGCTTGTTATCAGTGTAAAGGGTAATGAGGGTCTCAGCAAGAAAGCGTTTTACGCACGGATGAGGATGATGTGGCTCATTCCGCTTCCCTACGATCGCGACCACAATACGAAAAATTGTCGCGTCGGTCTCGGAAGAGTTCGGCGATTACCTAGTCGAGAGGAGGCCATTCATGATGCTCACAACCCTGTACTCTCTTTTTGTCGATTCTCTGCGCCGTCTAGCGGCCGCTGAACTCCAGATAGCCCGCTCGCTTCCGCGGATTCTTGAGGGCGTTTCATCACAAGAACTGAAGTCCGTTGTTGAAGAGTACCTCAAGGAAACTGAGGCGCACTGTGAGCGGTTCGAGGCAATAGGTGCCGCCATGGGGGAACAACTTACTGGAGAGAGGGCTCATATCGCCGAAGCTTTTTTACGAGAGGCGATTTTGTGTGTCGAACGGCGTGGAGAGGATCGCGTTATTGACCTCGCCGCAATGTCGATTTTGCGGGAGTTGGTCCACTACGAGAAGAGCGCGTACGAGATAGTGCGTTCTATCGCGGAAGTTATTGGCGAAAGCCGTGTCGTCGAACTGATCGATAGCATACTCAATGAGACAGAGCGCACAGAACGTGCCTTCATCCTCTTGACTGAAGACATGATGGATTCTATGAGTGTCGCCCGAGAAAAGGGGCGAATGCCTCCTCCCGAGTCTCTGCTGAGCTCTCGTCCTGTGGAGAGACGAGGGCATTAGCGTCGCTACGTAGGTTGTCGGGGAAGTTGTTGTTCTTTAAATGGGAGTGAGTGAGATGAACGGTCAGCAGTATATCAGGGACGTTTTCAAGAGTACGCTGAATACCGCCCGCGAAACCCCGCAACTCCCAGATGGGGCTTTTCTCGCGACCGCCATTGAAATGCTCAAAGAGGTAGAGTCGCCACTCAAAGAAGAGACGCTTGTGAGACTTGCGCTTCTTCAAATTGAACGTGTGAATGAGGAACGAGCTCAGGCTCGTCGTTGCGCGTGACCCACTCCGGTTCGGCCTTTCAAAATATCTAATAAGAGTAAAAACCTCGACCGGACTTCTTTCCATACCATCCTGCCTCAACATATTTTATGAGTAGAGGGCATGGGCGATACTTGTCTTCTCCAAGCTCTCGATGAAGTACTTGAAGAATATAGAGTAAGGTATCGAGACCGACGAAGTCCGCGAGAGTCAGAGGCCCCATCGGTTGATTGGTTCCCAGCTTCATGGCGGTGTCGATGTCTTCTGGCTTTACTCCTTCTTGTACAAGAAAGATTGCTTCGTTCAGCATCGGACAGAGAATCCTGTTGACCACAAATCCTGGCGCGTCGATCGCGAGCACGGTTGTTTTTTGAATTGAGGCGCAAAACGCTTGAACCATTTGGTAGGTATCTTCGCCTGTTTGCAGTCCTTTTATGAGCTCGACCAGTTTCATCACTGGCACCGGATTCATAAAGTGAACTCCCATGACGTGCTGGGGGCGTGAGGTTACTGCCGCTAACCTCGTTATTGAGATAGAGGAGGTATTGCTGACGAGTAGAGCTGATGGCGCGAGGACTTTATCGATCTCCTGAAAGAGGGCGGCTTTAGCTTCGAACTGCTCAATGACCGCTTCGATAACCAAATCGCATGTCGCAAAATCCTTTAAGGAGCTTCCTTTGGACAGTCTTCCCATGGTCGCCGCACGCTGACTCGCATCGATAGTACCTTTCTCTACTGCTTTTGCGAGTCGAGCGTCGATTCCGGTATGCCCCTTCTCGAGAGCTTGTGGGTTGGTATCATACAGAACCGTTTTATATCCGGCCGTCGCGATCACCTGAGCGATACCAGCTCCCATCTGTCCCGCGCCAACTACGCCAACACTCTTAATCTCTTTCATATAGAATCCGTCAAAGGCCTCATGTGTATTCCCACCGTTTGTACATCGGAATTCCTTAAGGCGACCATAATGAATCTGAGCGTTCTAGTGAGAACTGCAGCGCTTTAGCGCTGTTGTGCTTGGGAGGCTGGCTCTGCCTCAACTGGGGGGAGGGGGGCGTCTTGAGGAGTGGTCTTAAGAGAGCGCAAATCTCCTGATATCAAAGCGACGATACCGCCAATAGCGCTCGATACAGTTACGGCGAGTAACCACAGGGCGCCAAAGGCAACAGCCTGCTCCCGAGAAACAATTGCTGGCGCAGCGGTCAAGAAGAAAATGTAGGAGTTCTCTCTAACTCCTAGTCCTTGCCAGCTGATTGGGAGGCTGCTCGCTATATTCACGAATGGGATGACCAGGAAAAGGGTCGCGAGCGGAATATCTATGCCCATACCTGCGGCCATGACGGCGTGTAGAAGAATTTGTGATGTATGGAAAACGATCGAGAGTCCCGTAATGATCAAGAGGGTCTTCGGATCTCGCGGAAAGATGGCGGCGACTTGCTGAAGCTTGGCGGCTATCTTTGTTTCTTTAACGAAGGGAAGGTTCGCGAGGATCCATGGTCCTACAACCCATCCGACGCAAAAGCAGGCCACCATGAGGAGCAGCCCCTGAATGAGGTTGGTGGGAACGCGGTCGTTCCCCATAAGGAAACTTGTAGCGAGGGCGAAGCAGCTCAGCACCGTCAACCCGTGAATGCGGTCAGCGATTACCGAGGCGATCCCTTCTGTTTTCTTAGGTTGTCCCTGGGCTACGAGAATGCCGCGAACCGCATCCCCGCCAACCATTCCGAAGCTAAAACAGTTGACGAACATTCCGATGTAATATGCTTTGAGCGCTGATGGATACGGGGTGGTAATGCCGCCCGCGCGAGCGATCGTCCACCACTTCACCGAACTGATAAGCTGACCTACGGTGTATCCAATAATGACGAGGAAGGCGGCGACCGGAGACATCGATACGAACGTTGTCTTGAGGTTCTCGACGTCTACAGAACGGAAGACGATGAACACCATCAGAATGCTGAGAAGAAGCTTTATGAGACTCTTGGTGTTCATGTTATCCCCGGTGCAGGCTCCGAAGACTATCTCAGATAGAAGTAACTTTTTCAAACTGTTCAATTAATTATGTATCGTTGGGATAAAGGTTACTGCTTTTCCTGCCGCTTCAGGACGGGCTAGAATCAAACAGCTTGACGATAAGGAGCTCTGCGTGGCCTTTGAAGGTAGACCGAAAGAAAAGAAGCCGTTGCCCCCATGGGTGATTGAAAAGCTCCCATTGCTGGTCATCGGAGGCATTTTTGCTTTCTACATAGTGCCGGTGAAACTACTCGGTTGGTTCGATCCGCCTCCGCAACTTCGGCTCGTTCCGCACGCCGATCTGGTAACGCCCTATGGTCCCAAAAAGAGCTATATCGAGGGGTCTTCCACTGCGGTGAAAGCTCTTGAGGTTGTGGTTCAGAATCGTGGGGACCTGGTGGCTGAGGGGATTCAGGTGTTTGCGGTCGTGCGAGGGGTGAAGATGCCGCTTCAGGGTCCAAGGCAGTTGGCAACAGGGGGCACGGCTCCCTATGCTGGGACAGTTACGGTCAATGTATCATCACAAGATGCCATCGCTATTGAAACCCAATGCGAGACCTGCGCGACTCATAGGTTATTACCCTAACGATCAGGAGCGTTCTGGCTCAGAGGCCTGATTCGCCGGCGACTCTGGAGGTTCTTGAGTAGACGGGGTAGAGAAGGTGCTATGTCAACGCCGTTGTCGCCATCGCTGGAACTTCCCAATGTCATCTTTCTCTTTGGGCTTGCTGGTGTTGGTAAAAATTTTTGTGGAACGATTTTGGCTCGCCGGTTGGGGTATTTCTTCTATGACCTTGATCTCGACGCTACCCCCGCTATGAAGCAAGCGATTGAAGATGGTCGTTCCTTTACTGATGAGATTCGAGACGAGTTCTTTAAAGTGGTTTGTGCTCGAATGTCGGAGGTTAAAAAGCAAAATCCTCGGATAATTTTTGCGCAAGGGGCTTACAAAGAGAGGCATCGCGCTCAGGTTCGAAATGCTCACCCTGGGGTAGAGTTCGTGTGGATAGACGCCCCTGATGAGCTCATCGTTGGGCGGTTGCGGGGGCGGGCAGGCCAGGTATCAAGTGTCTATGCCTCGTCTATAAGGGTTCATTTTGAGGCCCCTCCGAGTGGTATAGGGCTTATAAATGATAGTCCGTCCGAGGATGACGTGGTTACTCGATTTATCGAGTTTTTCGACCCTAAGTGACGGCCTTTAGGTGCTTCCGCCTTAACCGCAGGAAGAAGGGGCCTAAGTGATGACAAGAGTCTTTTAATTCCGTATAGTCTGGTCTTCTCGTTCTTACGGGCCGATAGCTCAGTCGGTAGAGCAACTGGCTTTTAACCAGTGGGTCGGAGGTTCGAATCCTCCTCGGCTCAGTTTCTTTAGCTATTCGCACTTTGCTTCGCAAAGATGCGAATGACGCCCCAGGGGCTGCGCCCCTGGACCCCCTACACATTGATGCGGATGTTCCCCTGGCGGGCCGGCGGCCGCGGGTGCGAATGCTTTGTTTTGCAAAGCGTGAAGTTGAAAGCTCCGTAGCTATTCGCACTTTGCTTCGCAAAGATGCGAATGACGCCCAAGGGGCTGCGCCCCTGGACCCCATACACATTGATGCGGATGTGCCCTTGGAGGGCCGGCGGCCTCGCCGGCCGCGGGTACAAATGTTTCCGATTGTTTCGTGTGAGCCCGCGACATCGGTACCAGCGGCCGGCGAGGCCGCCGGCCCTCCAATAATGACGCGTGGAATTCTCGAGGTCCGTTGGCTTACGATCAAACCATTTGGCTACACATTGAACCGGAAATGGACGATATCGCCATCTTCCATGATGTATTCCTTGCCCTCTGTGCGCATTTTGCCGTTCTCTTTCGCTTTTAGCTCGCTTCCCGCTGCCGCGTAATCGTTATAAGAGATTACCTCCGCGCGAATGAATCCACGCTCGAAGTCCGAGTGAATCTTTCCGGCGCACTGTGGTGCGGTGCTTCCCGCTGGAGCGGTCCATGCGTGAGCTTCTTTAGGGCCGATCGTAAAGAAGGTGATAAGGCCGAGGAGCTGATAGCCAGCCACCGTAAGACGATCGAGGCCTGATTGCTCGACGCCCATGGACGCCAAGAATTCCTTGCGTTCAACGGCATTCAACTCGGCGATTTCCGCCTCAACCTGTCCTGAAATTGTTACGAGAGGGGCGTTTTGCTCTGCCGCGTAAGCAGCGAGCGCGTCCACCGGAAGTGATCCTCCAGGAGTAGGGACATGCAGAAGATCCTTTTCGTGAACATTCGCCACAAATAAAACAGGCTTTGAGGTGAGCAGAGTGGTAGATATTTCAGCGAAATCCTCGTCGGAACCACTGAAGTTCGGGGAGCTCTTGAACGATCGCGCTGGCTTGCCCTGGTTGAGCCATCCCTCAAGACCTTCAAGGAGCGCGAGTTTTGACTTGGCGGATTTATCTCCAGACTTTGCCACCTTCTCAAGTTTGAACTTTGCTTTCTGAACCGCGTCGAGGTCTGAGAGGATAAGCTCTGTGTCGATCGTCTCAACGTCTCGTCGAGGGTTGATACCTCCGTCCACGTGTACGATGTTCTCGTCATCAAAGCAGCGAACAACGTGAGCGATAGCGTCAACGCTTCGAATGTGTCCGAGGAACTGGTTCCCAAGACCTTCGCCCTTTGATGCTCCACGGATGAGCCCGGCGATATCCACGAAAGTCATCTGAGCTGGGATGAGCTTTGCGGATTTGGCGAGCTCCGCCAATATCTCCAGACGAGCGTCCGGAACGGGAACAGCTCCCGTGTTCGGCTCGATTGTGCAGAACGGGAAATTTGCCGCTGCTGCTTTCGCTGAAGTGAGCGCGTTAAAGATTGTCGATTTTCCGACGTTTGGAAGTCCAACGATACCGCAAGTGAATCCCATGAAGGTTACCTTATAAGAGTTCTAAAGGGCTCAAGCCCTATTAGGGGAGTTGTAGGCGCAAAGCAGCCGCAAATTATTGGTATGAGGTAGCATGCTCCCTGAATGAATTCAACGGAAGGGGGATACAAGATACCCTGTTATCCCTTCTATGAGGAGCTAAGTCCCATGAGTCAGGCTGCAACGGGTGCTCATCGGCTGGCTATGCCTTAGCGGTTGAGTCTGCAATAGTGACGAATGGAACTATTGGCGTTTGGGAATGCCACTTAATGTAAATTGGGGTTGTTTATGGGTCGTCATCTTCATCTCTTGTGTATGCTCTCCCTTGCTTTTGGGATGTTGAATGGATGTGGCGGCGGAGGAGGTGACAGCACAGGGGGCGATTCTTCGGACCCTTGCATCACGTTGAAGATTGCGGGAGGTCAAAGTTGTTCCAGTCCTCCGTCCTCAATCGCAATGGTTAAATTACCGTCAGCGTATTGTAGCGGAACCTTTATTACGAAACGTCATGTAGTGACTGCCGCGCATTGTTTTGAATTTGGTGGAGCCTCTTCTACGCGCATCGAGACCCCATACTTCTCCTATAACGCCTCGGCGGTGAATGTGCATCCATCGTTCAATCCCTCTTCGGTGTCTGATACATACGATGTCGCTGTTGTTACCATTGGAAGTGACGCGCCCGTAAATCCGGTTCCAATTAATACCTCTCGACCAATTCAGGTTAATGATTCCGTTGTTACCTACGGATATGGTCTCGACCAGAATGACCAGACCGCTTTCGAGCGTATTATAAATGGAGAGGTTCCCGTCAAAGCGACAACGCTCAACATCATAGGCGTTTCACCAAGTTCAGTTAATTCTATCAGTAACGGAACGGGCGATACTTGCGCTGGCGATTCTGGGGGTTCGCTATTGCTCGATGGAAGTAATGGGGCTCCTGGTATCGTTGCTGTCGTCCGAGCGGGGCCAAGCAATTGTGAAATTGAGACGGGTCCGAGCGATAATACGAATCTACAAAATCCTCAGGTTCTGAATTTCGTGCGAGGCGTAGCCCCTGGCGCTCAGTTGAATTAATCAACCTCGGCAATCAGGGATATCTTTGTTCGCTCCAAGCATGGCTGCTGAGCATCCATGCGTCGCTCACGTGAAAAACGCTCGCCGGCTCGCGTTTTGAGCGGATCATCCCTGGTCCAAATCCAGGTGGGGGATTGTTTGTACAGGGTGGAAAATTTGGAATGGCCCCACCTGGACTTGAACCAGGCATTCTTGTTCGCTCCAAGCATGGCTGCTGCGCATCCATGCGTCGCTCACATGAAAAACGCTCGCTGGCTCGCGTTTTGAGCGGATCATCCCTGGTCCAAATCCAGGTGGGGGATTGTTTGTACAGGGTGGAAGATTTGGAATGGCCCCACCTGGACTTGAACCAGGCATTCTTGTTCGCTCCAAGCATGGCTGCTGCGCATCCATGCGTCGCTCACATGAAAAACGCTCGCCGGCTCGCGTTTTGAGCGGATCATCCCTGGTCCAAATCCAGGTGGGGGATTGTTTGTACAGGGTGGAAAATTTGGAATGGCCCCACCTGGACTTGAACCAGGGACCTACCGGTTATGAGCCGGCCGCTCTAACCAACTGAGCTATAGGGCCTTACAGGAAACTGCACGACTCGCGTGCGTTGTGCTGTTTTACAACTGAGTTCGATTGGGTGCAACCCTTAGGAGAATCGTTCCTCACGTGGCTCTTTTAAGGGGCTTGGCGTATCTTATTGATTGATAGAATGTCTTTCTGCCCGTACTATCGTCGTTTGTACAACCTGATAGGGGTCACATGGCTGATACGCAAGGTCCTCCCGCTCTTCCGATTCTTACCGAGATAAGCAAACTCGACGTTCAAATCGCGCTTCTTTCCGCTCAAAAGAAAAAACTGATTGGAGATGTCGCCGCTCGAAAGCAGGTGGTCGACGGTCACGCGGCCAAGAGCGCCGTTCGGGCCAAGGTGCTAGTGGACAAGCAGACTTTGTGTGCCAAAGAGGAGAAGAGTGTTAAGCACGAGCGGGATCGCATCAATGAACGGCGCGCCGCTCTCAACACTCTCAACAACTACAAACTACAACAGGCCGCGGAGCGAGAGATCGATTATGTGGCGAAACAGATCGGTCAGCGTGAGGACCTGCTGCTCGGGTTGATGCGAGAGATCGAGGTCATACAGAAGGAAGTAGCGGACGCCGACGCGGTGATTAGAGGGTTGAGTGATGAGCTGACGGCTTTTGAGAAGGAGGCTTCTGAAACTATCCAAGGCATCGACGCGCAGCTTCAAACTCTTCAGGCAGAGAGAACCTCGCAGGCCGCTGGTCTTGCCGGACAGCGATGTCTGGTTGATTACAATAGAATTAAGGATCGTTTCCCAAGCAATCCGATCGTTGAGGTGCTCAATAGGGATAGTTGCGCGGGATGCTTCATGAAATTAGGCCCGCAGGTGATAGTTCAAGTTTCCCGGGGAGATGTGGTAAAATGCCCGGGTTGCAGTCGAATACTTCGCTTAGCGGCTGAGTAATTCTTCTAGCAGAGAGGAGTTGAGTGCGTGATCGCTTGGGGTAAAACCCGAGAGGAAAGTCGGGACTTCGCAGGGTAGGTTGGCCGTTAACGACGGCGCCGAGAGATCGGCGGAAAGTGCCACAGAAAAGAAGACGACCTGCCCTCGCTTCGACAATCGTCGCATATGTCGCGGTTGTGGAAGCGGGGGTCGGAAACGGTGAAACGGTGAGGTAAGAGCTCACCAGCACGGGGGTGACCTCGTGGCTTGGTAAACCCCAGCTGAAGCAAGACCGAATAGGAAGGCTTTTTCGTCGCAAGGCGAAAACGTCGCGACCCGTGACGAGCCTTCGGGTAGCGTCGCTCGAGCCTATCGGCAACGGTAGGCCCAGATGAATGATCACACGGCTTCGTAAGAGGCTTTGAACAGAATCCCGCTTACGGCTCGACTCCTCCCTGGTGGATGAATTCGCCAAGGATATTTCCAGAACCCGTTGTGCGTTTCGCTTTCCATGAGCGAGAGACCGCCGTCGCGGCGGCCGAAAGTGGGTTTCATCATACCCACCACATTCACATACCAGTGAATCTACGCAGTCATGAGAAGTTTTGTCTCTCGGAGAGCTCGGCTCTCTCAATTTTTCTTGGCTTTGTGGGTATTTTTCATGACACCGCTATCGCACGCTCTTGAGCCTCTACAAATCAAGGTCTCTAGCACCTCGTTTTCCGAAGGCGAAGAGATTCCAGCAATGTACACCTGTGATGGCGACGATATTTCGCCTCCCATCGAGTGGAGTGGGGTACCTCGAGGATCAAAGAGTATCGTTGTGAGTCTTGATGATCCTGATGCTCCGCACCGAATCTGGAATCACTGGTATGTATACGATATCTCGCCAAAAGTGACGCATCTTCCCGAAGGAGTGTCTGGTAAGGGGAAGCTCCCCGAGGGAAGTATCGAGGCGATTAATGATTTCGGTAAGCGCTCCTATGGCGGTCCGTGCCCTCCGAGGGGGACTCATCGCTACATTTTTACGGTTCGAGCTCTCGATGTTGAGATTAGGACGGCCGGGCTCTCTCGTTTAGAGGTTGAGCGACAAGTTTATGACCATGTTATCGCGGAAGGGCATCTGAAGGGGCGATATCGACGACAGTAGCGTTCCTTATTGCGAGCGGACTACGAGTTTTGTGCTTTGTGTCGAAGATAGTGATCCATCAACACGAGGGCGGTCATGGCGTCAACGATCGGCACGGCGCGAGGAAGGACGCACGGATCGTGGCGGCCTGAAGCCTCAAGCTTTGTCGGAGTTCCCTCGACGGTCACCGTTTCTTGCGGTTTCGCGATAGTCGCCACCGGCTTAAACGCCACTCTGAACGTGATGTTCTCTCCGTTTGATATTCCGCCCAGCACTCCCCCGGAGTTGTTAGTTCTTGTAGAGATGTCTCCGTGTTCATTAACGAAGAAGGCGTCGTTGTGTTCACTGCCTTTAAGGTGCACCGCGTTGAATCCTAGTCCGACCTCAAAGCCTTTTACGGCGTTAATGCTCAGCATCGCTTTCCCAAGGTCGGCGTGAAGTTTGTCGAATACAGGTTCTCCAAGACCGGCGGGGACGCCACGCGCTACTCCTCGAATTATGCCACCAATCGAATCGCCCTCGTTTTGAACTGTCCTGACGAAGTCGATCATGCGTGGCGCGACGGCTGGATCGGGGCAACGTATGATTGTCGCTTCAATGTCCTTCTGAGTCACATCGTTGTGATCTAGCGATGTTGAGATTGAGCCGACCTGCTCCACATAGCTCAACACCTCAATACCCAGGCTCTCCTTTAAAAATTTGAGGGCGATCGCGCCTGCCGCTACACGACCGAGAGTCTCTCGCGCGGATGAGCGTCCGCTTCCTCTCCAATCGCGTAGTCCGTACTTAGCGAGGTATGTGAAATCGGCGTGCGACGGACGAAAGATTCGCTTAAGGTGGTCGTAGTCCTCTGAGCGAACATCTTTGTTAAAGGCGAGAAGAAGGATCGGTGTTCCGGTTGTTACGCCTTCAAAAACACCGCTTAGGATCTGGATAGTGTCCTCTTCTTTGCGAGGAGTGGTGATATCGCTTTGTCCTGGCTTTCGACGATCGAGTTGTTTTTGAATGTCGCTCGCCGAAAGTGAGAGTCCCGGAGGGCAGCCATCGACGACTACTCCGACGGCGCCGCCGTGAGATTCTCCGAATGTGGTAATTCGAAAGATATCGCCAAAGGAATTGCCTGCCATTGGATGGGTCCTCTATTTGCTCAAAGGTTTATCCCAGAGCTTGCATGATCGAATCTAATTTATCCACGGTCAGTTGTCCCGCCGCTGAGCGTCCGCTCGTCTCGAGTGGGGCAAAAGCCATCTCGTTGCCCCATACCGAACCGAAGATTCGGGTAATGACGCCGTGCTTGCCCATGCCTGTTACGATACTCTTCTGGCCAGATTCTCTCAGGTCAATCAAAAGAGAGAGAAGTCGAAGAGCGTCACGTTGGGTTGTGCAGTGAGTCGCGATCTTAATGACGTGGGCGTTCCATCCCTTCATTCGATTCACAATCGAGCGTAACTCAGTGTCCGATGGAGTCTGAGAGTAGTTGTGGTACGAGAGAAGAGTTTTTACTCCCACTCTGTTTGCCTGGAGGCGGGTGATGTCGTCCGCTTGGCAGGTGATATCGAGATCAACAAGCACTTGCTTCCTCGCAAGGGTTGACATGATCTTAAGCCGCTCCTCAGATGAGAGCTTCATAGCTCCGAGGTTTTGCCGCCGGAAGATCATCACGAGGCGGTTGGGGTATTGGCCAACGAGAGACGCCGGGAATCCGGTGTCCATATCCTCGATGTAGTCGAGCCACACTTCCGCGTATCGATAGCGGTTTATATTTTTCTTGAGGACCTCTTCGACCTCCGCGCGAGAGCGCTTGATGATCGGAAGGCAATACTTGTTATCAACACGAGCAGCACACATAGAGTTTGTCGTTCAAGAAACGTTGAGAGGCGACCATAAAAAAGTCGCGTATCTCGCGTAAAGTATTCCTCAGTTGGCGTTCGGACGTTCGCCCCTTGGAAGCGACAAGTATACGAAAAACGCCAGGGTTGGTCACGCCCCAAGACTAGCTAAGAAGCAGAAATAATTTGCGACATGACCTCTCTGGGGGCCTTGACACCCGTATGGAGCTCGAATTGCGCGGCGCCTTGTTCAAGGAACATTTCCGATCCTCGAATTATTTTTGATCCAACTAATTGCGCGTCTTTCAACAATGTGGTGGAGGCTGGTGAGTAGATCGTTTCAAAGACGATGTGATGAGGCTGAACCGTGCCCTGAGGAAGAGGGGATGTTGACTCGTTTCCGATCATGCCAAGTGACGTAGTGTTGATGATGATCTCGTTACGAGCGACGTCGTCCGTGTCTTCAAGTGAACGCGCGGAGCAGGCGAAGGTTGAGGCGAGATCTTCGGCCGTCGAAAGCGTTCGATTGAATACCGTTACTGAAGCGCCTCCTCGCAGCGCCGCGTAGATGGCGGCTTTGGCTGCGCCTCCCGCTCCGAGAATCGCGACTTTTTTCTGAGCGAGAGATGTTATTCGCTCAAGTGGGCGAAGAATTCCTAGCCAGTCGGTGTTGTAGCCTGTGAGCTTTCCATCAGTGAGGATTACAGTATTAACAGCTCCGATCGTTTGAGCGGTTTGATCCACGGAGTCCAAGAATTCAAGGATTGCGACTTTATGGGGCATAGTTACCGCGAGTCCACGAATGTTAAGCGCGCGCATGCCGTGAAGCGCTTCACGTAGAGAGCTAGCCTCTACACGAGCTGCGGCCATGACAAAAGGAAGGTTGAGCGCGGCGTACGCGGCATTGTGCATCGCTGGAGAGAGACTATGAGAAACTGGGTCTCCAATGATGAGGCAAAGGGAGGATTTGCCGGTTATAGACTGAGACATCATGATCGTAGCTCCAAATGGGAGAGTATCTCCGAGCAGATATCCTCAGCCGTTTTCCTGTCTGTGTCTATGATGAGATCGGCGTGCCCTTCGTAGACAGAGGCTCGTTGTTCAAAGAGAGCTCGCGCTTGGACCCCGTCTCGGAAAAGTGGGCGAGAGGATATGTCAGTGACGCGACCACAAATAGTTTCAAATGTCGTACGGAGAAAAATAACAAGTCCGCCGTTCGCTCTGAGATTCTCAATGTTGGAAGGATTTGTGACGACTCCTCCCCCTGTCGATACCACAGCGGTTGTGACGTTCCTTAAGTCTTGAGCTACCTGAGACTCTATCGTCCGAAAAAACGGTTCTCCGTGCTTCTCAAAGATTTCGGGTATTGAAGAAAGTCCAGACCGCTCAACGATTATCGAATCCATCTCCCGTCCCGTGTAGCCGAGCCTGGGAGCCAGTTGCTCAGCGACCGTGCTCTTTCCAGAACCCATGAATCCGATGAGAATGATTTTTGATGGGTATGCCATAAGGTCGCACAATTCCTCTAGTCGACTTGGATCCCCGCTTTGATGAGCATGTCCCAAAAATTTGGGAACGATTTATCAACGACCTGAGGTTCCTCTATCTCGATTCCAGAGAATTTGCTTGCGAGCATCGCGAACGACATCGCCATGCGATGGTCGTCGTAGGTTTTGATCATCGCTCCGCTTGGGGCTCCTCCGTGAACGATCAGAGAGTCAGGACCGGTTTCGCTGGATATTCCGAGCTTCTCCAATTCGGTGTGAAGCGCCTCTATTCGGTCGGTTTCTTTCAACCGCAGGGTGCTGAGGCCTCGAATGGTTGTCGTTCCCTCAGCGCAGGCCGCAATGACGGCGAGAGTCTGAGCAGTATCTGGCATGCTAGACATGTCTATGTCGATCGCTGAGAGCTTCTTAGCTCCTCGAACAGTGATGGAGCGAGACTCTTGAGAAACGGAGCATCCCATTCGAGCTAGAATTTCAGGGAAATGAATGTCTCCTTGGGCGGAACGGGGATTTACATTCCGAACGGTTATTTGGCCGCCCGAGATGGCGGCGAGGCCCCACAGGTACGACGCGCCAGAGGCATCTCCCTCAACTTGAAAGGCTTGAGCTTTGAATTGCTGTCCTGGCGCGTAGGTGTATCGCTGATACTTGTCGTTCGATATCGTGACGCCGAACTCCGCGATACTCTGAATGGTCATGTCGATGTACGGCTTTGATATTTGCTCTCCGCGAATTTCGATACATAGTTTCGCTGAGTTTAGCGGCGCTGTGAGGAGTAGTGCTGAGATGAATTGGCTGCTCACTGAACCATCAACCGCGATGGATCCTCCTTTGAGATGAGAGCGGGAGTGGATATGAAGAGGCGGGCACCCTTCTGTGCCGATGTAGTCGATCTCCGCTCCGAGCGCTTGAAGAGCGGTGACGAGTTCGCGAATTGGACGCGCGTGCATGCGTTCGCTACCCTTTAGGATTACATCGATTCCAGAAATGCCGGCGCATAGCGCCGTTAGAAAGCGCATCGTGGTCCCAGCCGGACCTACATGGATCTCCCCTTTGTACGGAGTAAAGGCGCCTCCACATCCGTCTACGACGAGGGTTGTGCCGGCTTGGGTCTGTTGTTCCTCAATGGAAACTCCGAGAAGCCGTAGGGCTTTTATCATCGCGTCGCTATCGGTGCTTAGCGAGGCTGATGTAATTGTGGATACACCAGAGGCCAACGCCGCTGTTATGAGGGCGCGGTTCGTGTAGCTTTTAGAGCCCGGTACTTCCAACGTAATATGCGGCGGTAATGAAGGAGGGGAGAGGCGCGCGATTTTCATTGTGTAGAACCTCAGGGTTGAATTCTTTTAAGGGCTTCAGTGATGAGCGCTTCAGGGATTTCGACATCGAACATCGCGAGTCCAATCTTTTCGAGGAGGGTCCATTTTACGGCTCCTCCCACGTTTTTTTTGTCTCTCCCGAGAGCTTCTCTAATTTCCTGAATGGAGAGCGGCTCTGAAAGTCGTATCGGAAGTCCGGCCCCTGACAGTCCTCTCTCGATTATCGCAAGCTCATGTTCTGAAATCTTTCCAAGGCGGTAAGAGATGAAAGATTCTCCATACATTCCGATGGATATGGCCTCGCCATGGGTGAGGGTTGGCCCCTTTCGCATCGAGAGTGATTCGATCGCGTGGCCGATCGAGTGGCCGAAATTGAGAGTTTTGCGAAGTCCTTGCTCAGACTCATCCGCCTCAACGACACATTTCTTTATCTCACAGGAACGGAATACGAGGTCGACCAGCTCGTCGGGTGACCATGACTCACAAGGACGAGAGGATGCTTTCGCAAAATACTCTGCGTCTTGAATCAGTCCGTGTTTGATAATTTCCGCGTAACCCGATCGAAGTTCTCGTGGCGGGAGTGTGGCGAGTGAATCGATATCGATGATAACAGCCTTCGGTTGAGAGATTGACCCGATGAGGTTTTTTACTCCCTTAAAATTGATTCCCGATTTGCCGCCTATGCTCGCGTCGACCTGCGCAAGAAGGGTGGTTGGGATATTAGCGGTCGCGATTCCTCGCATGTAGGTTGCCGCCGCGAATCCAACCAAATCACTCGAAGCGCCGCCTCCCACGCATATGACAAGCGAGCGGCGGTCTAGTTGCCGCTCGTGAAAGAAGCTCCACAATGTCAGTAGCCCATCAGGACTTTTTTGTCCTTCACCTCCAGAAATGGTTAGGATCTGAGAGTCTTTGAGGCTGAGAACTTTTTGAAGAGCGCTCGTTGTTACATGGGCCCCAGAATCGGCCACGACAGCTATCGTCGAGTGTTTTTCAACGGACAGGATCGACGCGATTGAAGCGATGAGGCCTCGGCCCACCAGTAGGGTGGACCGAGATTCGACACGGGCTACGCTAACCTCTAAAGACGGCATTTCTTACCTCTCAATCTTACGAAGGTCGACCATCATCTTCTCGAATTCATGGAATCGAAGCGCCTGAGGCCCATCGCTCAGAGCTTTCTCAGGCTCTGGGTGGAACTCAACGATAATTCCATCGGCTCCAACAGCTTTCGCCGCCATTGCGAGAGGTGGCACTAACTCTCTAACTCCAGCCGCGTGTGATGGGTCGATGAACACCGGAAGGTGAGTCTTCGCTTTCAGCACTGGCACAGCGCTGATATCCAACGTTCCTCGAGTCGCGGTCTCGAAAGTTCTGATTCCACGCTCACAGAGGAAGACCTGTTGATTGCCTCCAGCGAGGATGTACTCTGTCGCTTGAAGTAATTCCTCAATGGGAGCGCTCAGTCCACGCTTCAACATTACGGGGCGACGAGTTTCGCCAATCGCTTTCAACAGGCTGTAGTTTTGCATATTTCGCGCGCCGATTTGGATGATGTCCGCTTTTTCAGCGACACGCTCCACATCTTCAGTTGTCATCACCTCGGTAATGACCGGCATTCCGAAAGCTTTGCCGGCTTCCACGAGCATATCGAGCCCCTCGTAGCCGAGTCCTTGGAAACTGTACGGCGATGTTCGAGGCTTGAATACTCCTCCGCGAAGAATCCGAGCTCCGTTATCGCGAGCCTCTTTGGCGCACGCCATGATCTGCTCACGTGATTCTACCGAGCACGGACCGGCGATGACCAAGAAGTTGCCATCTCCGATAGACACGCCGCCCACATTGATGATGGTGTTGGAGCTCTTATGCTCACGGCTCGCGAGTTTGTATCCCTTGTCCTTGCCGCTGCTCTTTGGAGCTGGCTTTTCGGTTACTTCGATGTGTACTTTCTTTCCGCAGCCCTGCGATTCGTCGCATGATTCGCCGGCGGATTCAGGCACCGCTGTAGGCGTTACATCACACGCTGGGTAACATCCAAGCACCTTGATGAACCGAGCCAGTTTAGTGATTTCCCCTAGGGCAACTTTGACGGTTTGGTCGTCAAGGTTTCCGTTGAAGTCGATATAGAACATCTCTTCCCACGAGTTGCCCGGTATAGGACGGCTCTCTAACTTGGTGAGATTAATGCCGGCCTCTTTGAACACAACGAGGGTGTCAACAAGAGCGCCCGCCTTGTTGAGGGTGTTCATTACTACGGACACCTTGCTCGGAACTCTGCTGTCAACTTTGATCGGTGTCTTAGCAACTACCAGGTAACGGGTGAAGTTCTCCTCGTGGTCAGCGATTCCACGTTTGAGAACCTTCAGGCCGAGCATCTCTGCCGCTTCCTCGCTGCCAATCGCCGCGTGGAGTTTGTTGCCGGACTCGTGAAGTTTCTTCATGGCCATCGCGGAGTCTGGGGCGTATTGAAGCGAGCATGTAGGTATATCGCTTAGGAATTGAGAACATTCTGTCATCCCAATCTGACTACAGTGAATCACCTGAAGGTGCGAAACAGGCACGTCTTCTAACCCAATGAGGCAGTGCTTAATGTTGAATTTCTCTTCTCCCACGATTGACACGCGAGAGTTAAGAAGTAGGTCGTAGACGTCATTTATCGCGCCGGAGGTCGTGTTCTCGATGGGAAGTATGGCGCAATCGCAATCGCCATTTTCGACGGCCTCGACAACCCTCTTGTAGGACGGGAAGCCCACGAATTCAGAAGTTGCCGCCACTTGAGCGGCTGACTTGGAGGCGTTGGTTGAATTTCCGAAAATCGAGCGACCAACAAGGTGGCTATAGGAGCCATCGATTCCTTGAAACGCCACCCGAGTAGGGCGAGTGGAGGGTTTTACGCCGTTAAGTTCGGCCTGCAGCACATCTTGTTGCGCCCGATTGGAGTCGGCTAGGATTTCATGAAACAGAGAGGTGATCAGTTGAGGGTTTAGTCCCAGCGTTCGCCCGTCCGCGATGCGCGCGCGGAGAAGGTTCGCCTCGCGCTTTTCGTCTCGTAGAGGGGATTGCTCTAGACTTTTAATCCGGATGACTTGCTCGGCTAATCCTCGCCGCTGAGCGAGAAGTTGAAGAAGTTGTTTGTCGACGTTGTCGATATTCGCTCGAACCTCGGACAGATTGCTTGTCGTATCGTTTATTACTTCTTGAGCCATATTCTCTCCCTCGATCGTATGCAGATCATCCATAATGCCACTTCGCCTCTATTCGCCACTTGGGATAGAGGTATTTACTTTTTTTCGTAGTGTGACCTGTAAAGCTCCTGAGTGAGCCACGGGGCCAAAAAAAAAGGCCCCGCGGTTACGCAGAGCCTCTTTAAGCCAGCACGGCTGAGTACTCTGCCCTAGGGCTTGCTCGCAAAAAAAGTAAAATAAAAAGCGTAGCTGAGTACTTTCATTCCGTAAGGCTACGCTCTCTTCCTGGGCAAAGCAAGTGCAATTCATTAAACATCATGGACTTTCTGAATGCTCGCCGAGAACGCGGCGCATGGTCACAGTAGCCTATTTCAAGCACCTAGACCGCCCCTCTCCGCACGGTTGTATTAAGAGGGCTGGGGGTGATGCCAGGCAAAAGCTCTTAGCTGACGTGGAGGATGGCGTGGTGAGCCGGGTCATACGACGACGAGCGGAAGTAGGGGATGAAGATGAGGCGAGATCGTACTCATCCGAGCGAACCGTACACACATTCGATGAGAGACACTCGCGGCGTCGTGAACATGAGGTTCTTGGGCGTCTTCCAATAGAGGCTTCGACTAGGAAGGAGAGGTACATACGATGAAACTAAGGGGAACCGCGGTGACACTGTCGGTCTGCGCAACGATGATAAGTGGAACGGCCTTCGCAGATCGGAAGGCTCACGAGTTTTACTTTCAAGAAAATCAGCAACGATTCATCTTGCCAGCGTTTGACGCCCGAATGATGGGAATGGGGGGGAGTACCATGCTCACCACCAGAAATTCGCTTGCCACTTCGACGAACCCAGGAGGACTGGGGTTGATGAAGTACGGAGATATGTCCGCGACATATTCTTACAATGAGATTACGGGAAATCAGTATCCGAGTGGGCAAAAAGTAAAGGACAAGCAGAGCATCGGACAGGTGTTCGGAGCCACTCCGATTAATCCGACCCTCGATGATCTTCCTCAGTCAGGAAACCTTGGTCTTGGTTGGATGGGACGAGATGGTAGCTGGACATACGATCCTGACAATACCGACGCGAGTACTTATCAGATTGTAGGCGGTTACGGAAAGTCTATTGGACATCGGACAGCGCTTGGGTATGGCTTGACCTATCAACACGATAATGTTGATTCAGACACGCACAGCTACGATTCCTCTGAAAGTTTCTTGCACACTGTTGGCCTCCAGCACTTGTATGATGATGAGTTGACCTTTGGAGGTACCGTTTTCGTTGGTCACGGGAAACACAAACTCGAGCATCTCGCTGACGTTCGCCAAAATCAGGATGTGTCTCAACTTTCTGCGGGCGCTGGTGTCGGTATGGAGTACACTGTCGGTACGACAGCGGCAGCGGTCGGCGCTGACTACACCTTTGCTCGTAACAACGGAACCGATGATCCGGCCGCGAATGATCTAAATTCTGTGTGGGGCGGTGACTCTATCGGAAGGTGGATGAATTTGCGCGCGGGAATTGAAGAGCAGGTGTTTGATTGGCTCGCGGTTCGCTTAGGCTACCGTTACGCGGCCAATTTCAACTGGGATTACAGTCGCGCGGACCTCGCTGACCTTACCGGTAGCGCGAAGTACAGCGCGTACGGTGGAGGAGCGGGAGTGCATTACGTCTTTGATAAAGACGATTTCATTCGCGCCCTCTATCTTGATTACGCGGTCGAGTATCGAGACGTAGGGCGAGGAGATTGGCAGCATATGCTGTCTCTGTCCGCGCCGTTTGATCTTTGCGTGTAAGCGAGACAGTCCAGCGATGACATTTCATCGCGATTATGAAAGGTGGGCGCGAGAGATCGCGCCCACTTTTTTGTTTAAAAAGCCGGTGCAGGGGACGGTACGCTCTGATGAACGAGTGCCTCGTTAGTTGGAAACTGAGAATTCGCTCGTTCATAGATCGCTTGCATATACGCTCGAGCTGTTTCTTGGTTCACTCTTCCGCTTTGAGCCAGGTACGCTACAGCCTGGGCTAGCTTCTCGTTGGAGATTCCGAAGCGTGCCATGAAACTGTCAACGTTCCGCTTCACATCTTGCAGACTCGTCGCTCCAGATATCGCGGCGTTCGCGAAGTATCCCACAAAGTCAGTTTTGATCTTTTCGTTGCCCTGGCTGAGGAGCTCAATAATAGGGTTCATCCAGGCCACCGCGTACTGAGCGAGGGGGTTGTTGAAGTCGACCTCAAAAGCTCTACGTCCTCCAAGCTCATCGCGGGGACCTCCATCCTTGCCCATGTCGTACCGCGAGCCATTCGCTAAGGGCAGGGTGAAATCCTCGTTGAGCACCCGAGCGCTTACAAGCATGTCTCGTACCCGGTCTCTGACCTTTTGGTCTTTGTGTTTGCCACTCGAAATCGCGCCGATCAAACCACCCGCGATGGCTCCGATTCCAGCTCCAATCGCTGTTCCTAACCCTGGGCAGAATAGGGTGCCTATGGACGCTCCGAGTGCCATGCCGGACGACGCTCCCGCTGTCGGTGAAGAGTGTCCCCAGTTAACCGCCAGTTCAAGTCCCCCGTATATTCCGGTGAGAATATTGGCGAAGGACGCGGCTGTGCCCAGCGCTGTCGCGGCTCCAGCAGCGGATGTCGTGGTGGCCGCCGCCGTGGCCGTTGCTGGCTGACGGAACCCCTGAAGCCCGGCCAAAAGACCGGCGGGGAGGGCGTTTGATATGAAATCGTTGGTTTTTTCTTGACGGGTTGCGGTCTCGGGGAATGTCCCATATGCCGTTGACGGGTTGTATGAAGTTCCTCGAACTTGTTCGAATGACATAGATTTTATCTCCTCACGATGTAGGTTTTTAGGGGCCTATCTCCTAGGGGGGTATTCGAACGAATGGGTTGGTTGTTGTGTAGGGACTGGGTTTCCTTATTATGGGGTGTTCTGTGAGGCCCCTTTTAAAGATGTATGAGGTAACTGTGCGTTCGTTTTTACAGTTCGTTGCTATCAGTTTGTCGATTTTAGGCGCTGTCGCCGCGCAAGGCTGCACCAGTGACAATAATGATGATTCTGGAAATACCACCGAGGTTCGCGAGATAGACCCCGCCAGCGTTATCATTCCTTATGGGCAGGCCGTTGTGGTGCGATTTAACTTCGCGTTCGACGAAGAGGATATTTTTCAAAGCACTCAGCAGGTGCAGGTGGTTGTTCAACTCCCTCGCGGTTTGACGTTTCAGACTGGGTCTGGAGAGATCTCCGGATACACTTCAACGGAAGGTCAGGGAGTAACTCCGGACTACGTTCGATGCAACGATGGTATTGTGTACCTTGTATTCAATCTTAATTCGGGCGACTTAGATAATGCCGCTCCACCGTCAAGTGATACTGACGCGCAGTTGCAAACGACGATTGAAGGTTGGGCTCTGGGCAATGACTTCGTCATTGAGGCGCGGGCTGTAGAGGGCGATTATATTTGGAGCTGTGACTCTGATTTCAATCCAGATCAGCAGCAGGTTATGAGCGTTGAGCTCCTACCGTAAGGAGACTATGACCACTTCGACCCTTATCGTGACCGCGACAGCGCTTGAGATCGCGCCATGTATCGTTCGCGAGACGGGGGACGTAGTCGAGGGATTTGGGCGGGCTGGGACGCTCCTCTCTGGTCCCCGTTGCGATATTCTCTTAAGTGGAGTCGGACAGCTTCAATGCGCGTTTCATGTCGGTCGAATTCTTTCAACTGGTCGATACGGGCGAGTGCTTCAGGCGGGCATTGGAGGGAGCTTTGTTGACTCCCTCCCGCTCGGTTCGGTCGCTGTTGTGGGCGAGGAGGTGCTCGGAGATCTTGGCGCGGAGGACCGAGGCTCCTTTCTAGATCTCTTTGATATGGGGCTTCTCTCGAAAGGCGAGTTCCCGTTTGCTGATAAAGGCTTGTTGGCGCCAGTCCTGGACTTAAAGGCGTTGCAGGAGCTTCCTCGGGTTCGCTCTCTTACGGTAAATCGAGTCCTCAGCGAGGCGCATTCAATAGCGTGGGCCGAAAAGAAGTATTCACCTCAAGTGGTAAATATGGAGGGCGCGGCGCTGTTTTACGCCTGTTTGCAGCAAGGGGTTCCATTCCTTTCCCTTCGGTCGATTTCGGACCGAGTAGGGCCGCGCGATAAGAGTTCTTGGGATATTCAAGGCGCTGTATCATCGCTGGATCGTGTGCTGCGGCTTGTTCTGCCTGAATTTCTTGATAGGTAGCTGGATTTTGCTTGGATCTTCCGAGGCAAAATCGGTGATATAATCTTTTGACCTTCGTGCTGAGTAATGAAAGAATGCCACCGGTAGTTGCGCCATACGACGTAGGAGAAGCTCATGTCTGACGAAAGAGACGAAGACCAGATCGAACATTCCCCGATTGATGATCCAAAGGAGGAAAGTGGTCCTTCTCTCTTGGAGGATATCGATCCACCGCGCTCAGCAGTTCCAGTAGACTCTGACGATGAAGAGGAGACCTGGACCAACAAGCCGGCCGGCGGAGCTTCTGTAGGTGAGGGGGCCGAGGATGAACCTCTCGATGATGAGGACGACGACGGGCCGGAGTCCCAACCCGTAACTCGTAAGGTCATTCAAAATGGGCGTGACGTATTGTGCGAGGAGCTTCCAAGTCGCGCAAGCAGAGCGAAGTTGCGCTTGAAGCCCCATCTGACCTGCGCCCTTGTCGTAGAGCTGGTAAGCTCAGGGGAGAAGTTTCTTTTCGATTGGAAGGGGGAGGAGCCGAAGGTTACTCCTGTATCGGGATCTATCGCTGTATCGACGGCGGAGTCGACTGACGCGTCCGCTGTGGATTCGATCATTTCCTTGACAGAGCAAAATCTCATGGCTGTTCGTTCGGGGGATTTAAATCCTCAGGTCGCCATGCTGGC
Organism: Deltaproteobacteria bacterium; assembly: GCA_947488865.1. Classification (GTDB taxonomy): domain Bacteria; phylum Bdellovibrionota_C; class UBA2361; order UBA2361; family OMII01; genus OMII01. The sequence continues at coordinate 22,523 of CANLCB010000001.1, forward strand.
GGACAAGATTAAGGTGAAGGGAAAGATTGGTCCGGCGGTTTACCTCTTTAATTTGATAGCTCCTAGAGCTCAGCAGTAAGCCGGAGAGTGGGTTACACCCGTAAGAGGGCTCGATTCGACGATTCCAGTCGTTGAATCGGGCCCTTATCCATAGTATTCATTTCACGGGTCGGGTGACGGTCAGGAGAGGCTCTTCTGAGTGGATATATCCCGTCTAACCGCAGTCGATAGAGCATATACATGTCCCCCACCGATTCTTCTCTTGATGCCATGGAAACTACCGATACTGTAGGGGCTCGGGAGGCTCTCGATTCCGTTTTCGGGCGTGACCACCTCCAGCCGTTGAAAGAGATTCAACGGGAGATGTTAATGGCGGGGCGAGGGGTCTTCGATCTTTCGATGGTTAACCCGGACCTTGCGCCGCCCAGACCTGTGCTAGACAGGCTTCTCGAATCAGTCACAAAGACACAAAATCATCGGTACGCTGTATCGCGAGGAGTTCGTCGTCTTCGGGAGGCTTTTGCCGCCAAGTACTCCAATCGGTTCGGCGTCAATGTAAATCCAGAAACCGAGGTATGCGTGTGTCTTGGAAGCAAGGACGCCACCTATCACGCTCTCAAGAGCCTCATCAAGCATGGGGATCGAGTTGTTGTGAGCGCGCCTTCGTATCCGGCGCACGTCTCAGGTGTCGCTTTGGCGGGTGGTTCTCCAGTTTTTTGGCACTACTCAACCGACGCTGAAAAAGCGGCTGTTTCGCTAGACGCGTTACTCAATAAGACCGGCGCAAAAGTTCTTCTTCTTAATTTCCCCTCAAACCCAGCGGGAGTAGTGGTGTCCACCGAGTGGTGGGACGCGATAGCGCGCATATGCAAAAAGTACGAAGCGTCCATTATCAATGATTTCGTCTATGGGGAGATGTGCTTCTCGGGTCATGTCGCGGTAAGCGCGCTACGAGCGCGCGAGCAAGGTGTGCGTTGTGTCGAGGTGTATTCCCTGTCGAAGGCTTACAATGTTCCCGGCTGGCGGGTAGGCGCTCTTCTTGGAAGTGAGGAGATCGTTCAGGGGGTAGCTCGCTTTAAGTCTCACTCCGATTACGGTTTGTTTCTTCCCCTCCAGTACGCCGCGGCGGTCGCTCTCACATCACCGACCGATCTGGTGAAGTCGACAGTTACGGCGTATGAGCGTCGGCTGCGAGTCCTAAACAGTGGGCTCACGCAACTAGGGTGGAAGGTTGAGGAGCCGCGTGCGGGAGCTTGTATTTGGGCCGCGTATCCTCAATCTTTACTGCCCGGCACGTCTGTTGGCAGTAAGTCAGTCGCTGTGGCCGCTGAGCTTCTCGAGCGGACGGGAGTGCTTGTAACGCCGGGAATAGTATTTGGCCAAGAGTATGATTCTCATGTTCGGTTCTCAGCTGTAGTTACCGAGGAGCGTATGAGAGAGGTTGTGGACGCGCTCAAGCGGGGAGTAGCGCTTCCCTCTAGAGTCGTTAGCGCGGGTTAAGCGCATTTACAGGGGAAACGTCGCATGTTCTACACCAGCCGATTTAAGAGAACTCTCGCGCGGTACGGGGTAGGGGCGTTGGCGATCTGCGTATCACTCTCTCCGGACGTTGGGTTCTCCGAGCAGCCGTGCCTCAAATCAGCTGAGTTAGTGAAAAAGGGAGTTGAGATTGGCGACGGTTCCGCGGGTGAGGTAGCCCTCTACAATGAGGCGATTCAGCTTTGCCCCAAGATGGTAGAGGCTTATTTTAACCTCGGATTGGCGCTCCAGAAAAAAGGTGACTATCCGGCGGCGGAGGCCAAGTTCCGAGACGCTATCCGTATTAAGGATGACGAAACCTTCCGAATAGGACTTGCGGGCGTTCTGATGCAGAAGGGGGAGATCTCCTCCGCTCGTGAGCAGTACGATAGAGTCTTAGAGCAGAATCCTAAAAGCGTCGCGGCACTTCAAGGAATGGCGGTCATTCTTGAGAAGCAGCAAAAAATGTCGGAAGCGATCGCGATGCTTCAAAAAGCGGGCGCGATTGATGATTCAAATCATCTGACGTTCTTCAATCTCGGCGTTTTGAATGAAAAGCTAAAGTTTTACGACGCGGCAGCCACCGCCTATCAAAAGGCCGTTGAGATTAACCCGAAGCATTTTGAGTCTCGATACCTCCTTGGTATGGTTCAATCTCGCCTGGGCAAGCTTGAGGATGCTCGTAGGTCTCTCCAAGCGGCGGCAGAGCTCCGGCCAGATGATGTACGTGCGCATCTTGGTTTGGGAGAGGTGTACGAGAAGTTGGGGGAGTACGGTCTAGCGGAATCGTCTCTGCGCAGGGTGGCTCAAATCTCTCCCCAGAATTTTTACGCGCAGATAAATCTTGGGTTGCTTCTTATTGAAAACAAGCAGTATCAGGAGGCCATTACCACTCTCAATAAGGCCGCTGCGATTGATGGTAAAAATCCTCGAGTTTGGAGCGCTCTTGGGCGAGCTCAACTAGAGCTTGGGGAGATGGATGCCGCGGAACAGAACCTGCGCCGAGCGATAACTCTCGACGGTAGCAACCCGTATGCCCATAACAACCTTGGGGTCTTGCTGCAGCGGCTCGGAAAGAAGGATGAGGCTCGGATTGAATTCAAAACCGCCCTGGCGCTCAATCCTGAGCTGGAGATTGCCCGTAAGAACCTCGATGTCGTTGGGAACGAAGAATAGGGCGAACGGGAGCCCCTTGGGGCTATAACCTATAGCTGGATACTCTCTTCGCGCCGTTAGATTACGCCGTTACATAAAAAAGAATCAGAAAAGTCATCGGAGCCTAATCAGCTCTTTGCCTAGTATTTCTATGTAGTTGGGTGATTTAAGGTTCTTGTAGTAGGAACTTCGTTTGGCACTATTCCCATGGTCTGAAATTTTCCCGACTCCCATACTGCTCCTTACGGCAGATTTCTGGAAAAAGTAAGCTGTCGGGATGATAAAGCTCAGGTCGCCACGCGCAGTAAAGGTTTATGTGGCTAAAGACCGAGGTAATGTGGTCAACTTAACGGTTAAACCACAACTCTTCCGGCTTTTCATCGTCTAGTCGTAGTTGCGGTTGGGAATAGAAATGTCAGCAGTCCTCAAACTCGTTCAAGCCCCCCAGTTCTCAGAGCAGGTCGATGTCGACCCTGCTGGTTATTCGCGCAACGGGCACTCCCTCCAGACCGCGCTTTCTTATGCGCATCTCTGGCAGGCTCCAGTTACTCGATATGTGGTTGAGCGCTTCTCCGCTAAGGGAGACGTTGTTCTTGATGTGTCGTGTGCGTCGGGCTCTGTTGGTGTTGAGTGCGCTCTCCTCGGGCGACACTTTCAAGGGTGTGTCGAGGATCCAGCGCTTGTAAAGCTTGCGAGAGCTCGTCTCTCTCCGGCTGATATCGCCGAAGTTGTCCTTCGCCTTCAGTTCATTAATTTCAAGCGACCGGTTGACGTTCGCCAGTTTCAGAATCCGTTTCCTCTTTACTTCGATGTCGATACGTTTTGCGAGCTGATGAATGTTCGAAGCGCGGTGCGAAATGGAAAGAGCAACGTCGACACATTTATTGAGTTGATAGTCGCTTCGATCATTCATGGTCACACAGTGGCTCATTTGTCTGGATATTCGTCGCCGCAAGCGGCAACTACTCCAACTGAGCAAGCGGCTCTTAATAGGAAGCGTGGAGAGGTTCCTTCGTATCGCGCTGTCAGTCCTCGAATCATTAAGAAGGCTGCCGCGTTACTCCGTGACGGAATCCCAGGAGCTCTTCAATCCCGGGATCTTGAGCGTTCGGTGTTCCAAGCGCCTTCCTACAATATGCCGTCGGTGCGAACGAATTCTGTCAATCTAGCTCTCGTGTGTCCTGAGCAACCAGGTTCGGCCTACTCTGAGGGGGTGCGGTCGTGGTTGCGGTCGTGGTGGTTGGGGGTTGAGCCATTCCATTCCACACGCGAGATATCGTCTCAGGCCGATTGGAGTGATTACGCTAACGAGACTTTGCTCGAAACCGCGCGAGTGGTTCGTAAGGGTGGGCGAGCGGTTGTGCGAGTTGGTCGAGGTCGTCTCGGCACGAAGCCAGTGGCCTTCAAGGATGAACTCGAGCACGTTTTGAAGACCTGTCTCTCTCAATATTGGACCGTAGAAGGCACTATTGTTGAGCGATACGCTAAGAGCGCTGGCCTGTTGAAAGGCGGCTCCAAGACCGCTGGCGATGTGGCCGCAGAGCTGGTTGTCCTTCGTCGCAAATAGGCGACCTGTAATCAATAATTTAAGGAGTTGGTGGAGGTAAAAGGCCCCATTTCCTAACCTTTTTGCCTCATCCGTCCGACCCCCATGGTCAGTAAGTCTGAAGATGGGAGGGACTTACGGGGGGATAGGTATTCATGACGGTTGGCGGATCCGCACAGATAGTCCCGCGTGCTTTGATCAGTGGCATCTCCTCCGGTGTGGGCAAGTCGCTCATCATGACCGGGTTAATCGCTCATATGCGTAAGCAAGGCATTTCCGCCTCATGCTGTGTGGTTGGCTCCGCCCTGCATCAAGGACTAGTCTACAATCGCTTGTGTCGGCGATACAGTCACACCATCGATCGAGAAGTTCTGGACGCGGACGCGATATTTCGAACACTAGCCCACGCTCAGATCGGCGCGGATATTTTGCTTATAGATGGGCGTGGTGGATTGTATGACGGCATCAACCCCGGAGATCTCTTCGCCTCAGACGCGGACCTTGCCGCGTTGACTAAGACACCTTTGATTGTTGTCGCCGATGTAAAAGGATTTTCGAGCAGTCTGGCGGCCTTAATTAAGGGGTACGTTGAGTTCGACTCTCGCAACGAGATCAGAGCGCTGATAGCGAACCGAGTTCATGTTCCACATGCGGACGCGCTCGGGATTAAAAACCCCGAAGTAGTCGCGTTTAACGAGAATATGAAGTTGTACGGATTGCCAGGGTTCATCGGTGGGTTGCCAATCGCGGATTTTGAGGCTCCTATTCCTCCGAGCATATGCAGCCAACGCGAGAACGTTACGTCAATCGCGCGTGATTTTTTTCTTGATATCGCGAGTCTCGTGGCTCAACACATCGATATCGACGCGATTATGGCGATCGCCTCGACCGCGGAGCCGATTGATGTTCCGTCTCGGGATGAAGTTACCTCGCTGCGAAATTGTCGCATCGCTATTAGTGATGATACCTGCTTTAGCACCGGATATCAGGACAATCTCGCGTGGCTTAGTTATCTTGGCGCAGAGCTGGTTCCGTTCTCACCGCTCGCTGATGTGGATATTCCAAAAAAAGTCGGAGGGATCTACCTGACTGGAGCCTTCCTTCAAACATACGGAGAGGAGCTAGCTCAGAACGAGAGTATCCGAGCGGCTATTCGCTCCTTCGCGGAGCGCGGAGGGGTGGTCTTCTCAGAGGGAGCTGGTACGGCATTTTTGTGTCGGGCCTACCGACGAGAGAGTGGAGGCTCTCCACTCCCTGGAGTAGGTATCATCCCCGCCGAGGCGGTTCCGTTGCCTCTGCAGCAAACTCCTATTACTGCCTCAGGGGTGGAGGACACTGTCCTTGGGGGCCCAGGAACTGTCGTTAAGGGGATCTCGACAGGCGAATGGGGTATGCCCGGCCTGATGCAAGGGGGCGAGGGGGCTCTCCTTAGAGCGATGCGCGTTGTGACACCCGAGGGGAAGCAGCTCAGTGAGATATATTCGCCCACAGCCCAGTCTGTAAGTACCTTCCATTTCCTCCATTTTGGCTCAAATCCTGAGGTCGCTAAGGCCCTTGTGCGCGCGGCTACAGTGCTTCCTCCCAAGCTCTCTGAGTCGGAGGATTGATTTTTTGACCGTTCCCTATGAAATTTCGGGGAAAACCGTGTAGGCTACAGGAGTTGTATGCCTAATCTTGTATCTGGAAATACTAAAGGACTCGCCCAGTCAGAGATTCGAGCCGTGGCGAAGCTGTTCCAACGTTCGGTCTCTGCCGATGAGATCGTGTCGCTTGAGCTGGCCAGAGAGATGTGTTTTCTGGGCGAGCAGCTTCGACGGCGAGTCGGTGTCCTGATAAACCGGCAGGGGCGCATCCAAGAAGTGATTCTTGGAACGAAAGAGATCCTCTTCCTCCCTGATTTGGGACGTTACCGCCTCGGACGTTCTCGACTTCGAAATCTTCGCTTAGTGTTCACTGACCTCTCGAACAACGCCAGCGAAGCGTCCATTCCGTATGATATTTACACCGACCTGGAGCGATTGCGTTTTGACTCAGTGATTGGATTGCGGAGCGCGCGCAATCGAGTGTCGATGGCGTACGCGTATTTGATTCCCGCCGATGGGTTAGAGAACGCCACAACACATACAGAGGTTGTTAGTGATCTTGGCGCGTTTGAACTCGATTATCGTGAGTTCCTTGATTCGGTGGAGCGGAACCTATTGTCCGAAGTGGCTCGCTTAGACACCGATGACGCTATAGGCGCTGTGATTGTTGGCGTATACGACAAGCCCGAAGACGATCCTCAGGTCTCGCAAATGGAACTTCGAGAGCTCGCTCGTACCGCGGGCGTTACCATTGTGGACGCGATAACTCAGAAGCGTCGCGCCGATCCAAAGACCTATGTAGGAAGTGGTAAGCTTGAAGAGTTGGTTATCCGATGTATTCGCGTCGGCGCGGATATGCTGATCTTCGATACTGAGCTAAAGCCCTCTCAATGGCGCGCTATCACGAACTCTACGGAGTTGAAGGTCATTGACAGAAGTATGCTCATTCTCGACATCTTCGCGCAGCGAGCGCAGAGCAGTGAAGGTCGTCTTCAGGTCGAGTTGGCGCAGCTCAAATACAATCTTCCTAGGCTTGTCGATCAAGATAGTGGTCTCTCTCGTTTGAGCGGAGGCATCGGAGGGCGAGGCCCCGGAGAAACAAAACTTGAAATTGGTCGCCGGCGCATTCGAGATAAGATTGCCGAGCTGGAGCACAAAATTGAAAAGGTTCGCGGCGCGCGTGATTTTCGCCGCAGTCGGCGGCGTGAAAATCAGCTTCAGTTGGTTTCCGTTGTGGGATACACGAACGTCGGTAAATCGACTCTCTTCAACGTGCTCACGGGAAGTGCTGTTACCGCCGAAAATAAACTTTTCGCCACATTAGATCCGAGCCAGCGTCGGTTGTTCCTTCCAACCGAGGTGAATGATGAGACAGGTTCGATGGGGCGGACTGTTATTCTAAGTGACACGGTAGGATTCATTCGCAAACTTCCGAAAGAATTAGAGACGGCATTCCGCGCTACCTTGGAGGAGCTCTACGAAGCGGCGCTTCTCGTGCATGTTGTTGACGCTTCAGACAAGGACGCTCTCGGTAAATACGCCGCGGTAAGGCGGATTCTTGAGCAGATGGAGTTGTCCAACACTCCAGAGCTTGTAGTGCTAAACAAGATAGACGCGGCCGATCCACAATGGGTGGAGTCTCTGCGTTTGGAGCTTCAGGGGGTACCTGTTTCCGCCGCTAAGCGAATCGGAATGGGGGAGCTTCTCTCTGTTATTGAAAAACGTGTCACGCCTGCCCCTTCGTCACCGGCCACGCCCTCTCTTGATTGTTAACGACGCGACTCACTAGGTGAGCTTAAAAATTGACGGTTAATCCGTCATACCCAAGCTCGATTCCCTTTGGAAGTTTCGCGTTCGTCTCGTCGTAGTCGATCGTATGCGTGGTGTGGATGATGTACGTTTGCTCGGCGTGAAGCTTCTGAGCAATCTCCACAGCCTGAGGGATCGTGATGTGAGTGTTGTGCGGCTCGTATCGAAGCCCGTCAATGAAGAGATATTTGACTCCCGCGAGAATTTCCATCGCTCTATCGGAGATTTTGTTGAAGTCAGTCGCGTACCCCAAATCCCCCAAGCGGAATCCTGTAACGGTCATGCCACCGTGCTGAAGAGGAAAAAACGAGAAGGTATTTCCTTCAATCTCTCCCGAAGCGTCGTTGTCGATCACATGGGGATCGAGCTGCGCGACCATCCCGCCCTCATAGCCCGCGCGGGGTTGGAAGATGTATGAGAAGGCGCTGGTAATCGGATCGAGAGTTTCTTGAGTTCCGTAGCAGGAGATCCGGCGACGCGATACGAAGTTGAACGAACGAAGATCGTCCGTACCAAGGATATGGTCGGCGTGCGCGTGAGTGAAAAGAACCGAGTCTACTCGTTCAACTTTATGTTTGAGAGCTTGGTATCGTAGGTCCGGCCCGGCGTCGATGAGAATCACTCGTCCATCATCGAGCGTAATACACCCCGACGTCCTATCGCGGTGATTCTTCGGATTCCCGGAAGCGCACACCTTGCAGGAGCAGCCAGGGAGTGGAACTCCAGTGGAGGTACCGCAGCCAAGCAGAGTAAACTTCATGGTATCTTTCTCATTGTCGAGGCTCATAATCATTCGGGCCATCGGTTGATGGTACCGTAGCAAGAGCGGGCAAAGTTCGCTACTCTCGCGATAAGGTGTCAAACGGAGACCTTGAAAGGAAACCCTCCCGGTGTGATATTATTGAGCTTAGCAGGGTGCTCCGAAGGGTAATTTCCTGAGACGCGTGAGTGAGGCAGATGACGAACCACGAAGATAACGAAGAGAAAAAGACATTTCAGGTCGTTGACCGTCGAAGGTTTGATTCCGCTGGTAATTCAAAAGCCGAGAGTATCTCAACCGCGACGGTCCCAATCGGCTCCGAGTCGCCTGCGGCCGCAACAGAAAAAAAAACCAGTTCTCGTGAGTTTCATATGGAATCCTCAAAGCCAACCGAATCCCAAGTAAACTTCTCGTCGTTTGTTATGTCGCTCGCCACGCAAGCTATGGTGCAGCTTGGGCAGATGTCCCCGCCGCCTGGATTTGATATCCCCGTCGATAAAGAGGCAGGACGAGGAACCATAGATATTCTGTCGATGTTGCAACAAAAGACGGTAGGCAATCTCTCAAATGAGGAAGCCAAACTTCTCGAGGAAATTCTTCACTCCTTACGAGTCGCTTACGTTCGGAAGTAGGGGGCTCCCCTCTTTTGAGGACTTGAGCCGCTGTCTGCCTACCCCCGACGCTCTTTTGCCGGAAAAAGTTGCCCCTTTTTTGACCCGCCTCTAACGGTTCTATGACAGCCGTGTCGGGATTTCATACACCCTATAGGGGGTGGTCTGTGTAACTTGTTGGTTTGACTAGTCGCATCCTTTTTATAACTGGCTGCATCGTGGTGGGTCATACGATGGCCCACTTTTCGCATCCTGAAAGGCAGTTGTTGCATCAGGCCGGTTTGCCTGATGGCTGTCTGGAGGATTGCTGGTATGCTGACATCAAAGAAGAGTGACCTTGAGTTGATCTTGGAGTTTCAGAAGGGTGATCAACGGAGCTTCGAGGAGCTCATCTCCCGGTACAGTACTAAAGTACATAGTCTCGCCTCCCGACTCACCCGCAATACCGAAGACGCTGAAGAGGTTCTTCAGGATGTTTTCGTAACAGTTCACCGGAAAATCGGTGGGTTTGAGGGCAAGTCGTCGTTTTCCAGCTGGCTTTACCGTGTCACGGTAAACGCGGCGTTCATGAAATTGCGCAAGCGTAAGCAAGACCAGACCGTTCCCCTTGAGGAGCTGGTTCAGCAGGCTCAGGTCGTTCCCGCGCTGAAAAGTCCTGAGAGTTCCTTTGTAGATTCTCAGAGCATTCGAAACGAGATGCTTGAAGCGCTCGAGGCGGCGATTCGCAAACTTCCAGATGATTACAGGCCTGTTTTTATCCTGCGTGATGTTGATGGATTGACGAGTAGGGAGGTGAGCAAGATTTTGGACCTCACTGTCCCAGCTGTTAAGTCGCGACTTCACCGTTCGCGCCTCATGTTGCGCCGCAGGCTCAGTCGCTTCTTTGTCGATCAGCGCCCAGCGGTTCAGATGGAAGAACTCGATATTGCGGCAGTAAACGGTAAGTAGCCGACATCTAGAGTACTTACGAGACGGGTTTTGGAGGGATTCCTCTCCAAAACCCGTCTTCATGCACTTTCCCAACCATTCTCGGCCGGTGTAGTCTGCCCCCATGATTAGGTGGCCTGCTCGAGCATTCACGGTTATAGCTCTCCTGCTAGTTGGGGCTTTTAGCGCCTGTTCCTCTGAGGACGCGGCTCCGCCATCCCTTCCAATAACCGAGTCTACTCTTGCGCGGGGAAAGGTAATCGCCGAGGGGTTCGGTTCGTGTGGATTTTGTCATGCTGGCCAGGGAGCTCCTGGGCAGTCGCTCGCGGGTGGACGGGTCTTTGTGGATTTTTATGGAGAGGTCCAGCCCTCCAACATTACTCGCTCTTCCACGGGCATCGGTGGATGGAGTGAGCAAGATCTCAGAAAGATTTTCCGCGCCAACACACGACCGGATGGGAGCCTTCTTTACTCGCCTCTTCATCGAGGATTTGAATGGATGTCAGAGAGCGATGTCACCGCGGTGGCGGTTTATGTTCGCTCCCTAGCGGGAGTTGACAATACCGTGGAGCGTCGAGAGCCTTCGTTCATTAATCGGAATGTATTTGGTTTCTTCATGACCAAATCTGAGGTTCAGGGGTATGTGCCTCAGATATCGCCCTCCTTTAAAACTGAGTATGGGCAGTATGTGGTGGACAACATCGCTCGGTGCGCCGTATGTCATTCAAAACCAGGTGGATTATTAGACGTCGGTGATTATTTAGGCGGAGGTCAAGAGATCTCGATTAATGGCGTGACCAAGATTGCCCCGAACATTACCTCCTCGAAATCCTCGGGGATTGGCTCCTGGTCAGTTGAGCAACTTAGGCATTTCTTGATGACTGGTTCGACAGCGGACGGAAAAAAGATCGATTCGTCATTCTGTCCAGTGGAGTTCTACAGGAACGCTCCATCCGATGAAATCGAGGTAGTCGTAAGTTATCTACGCTCTGTCGCGGCTATTGAGTAGGGGCGTAGAGACGATGTTGATCCTGGGAGTTGAGACAAGTTGTGATGAGACCGGCCTGGCCATCCTTGATTGGGACGGCGATGGTAACGTTTCGATTAAGGGCGAAGTTCTCGCGTCGCAGGTATCCCTTCATGAAAAATATGGTGGAGTTGTTCCAGAGCTGGCTTCTCGAGAACATATGCGAAGCTTGCCGCTCTTGTGCGAGGAGCTATTCGCCAGAACAGGGCTTTCGTTAACTGACATAAGTGGGATCGGAGTGACGTGCGGCCCGGGACTCAAAGGCTGCCTCTTGATGGGGATTACCTTCGCCCAGGGACTCGCTCTTCCCCGAAATATCCCAGTTTTTCCAGTCAATCATATCGAAGGGCACATCCTCTCTGGCGAGCTTCATGAGCCATCGTTGAAGCCTCCGTACATTACCCTTGTTGTATCTGGTGGGCACACTGAGATCGTGTTGGTGGAAGGGCTTGGTAAGTACACATGTCTTTGTCGCACTCGCGATGACGCCGCTGGAGAGGCATTCGACAAGTCCGCGAACCTTCTGGAGCTTCAATATCCTGGTGGGCCGCGGCTCGCCGCCCACGCCGATTCGGCGAACCCCTCCAAGCGATTTACCCTTCCTCGAGTAGCCCGAGAAATGGATGATTTTAGCTTCTCAGGTTTGAAGACAGCGGTGTCATTGTTAATCAAGCGTAATCGCGAGGAGATATTCTCAAGTCCCGAGGTGTTCGCTGAAGTATGCTGGACGATTCAAGACAGTATTGTGGACCCTCTGGTAACGAAGACCGCTAAAGAGGTTAAAGAGAGAAAGCTGCCGTTAGTGGTGTGTGGAGGTGTTTCAGCGAACAGCGCTCTTCGGCGGCGTCTTTCGGAGAAGTGTTCGCCGGTATATTTCCCACCGCTCAAGCACTGTGTCGATAACGGCGCGATGATCGCGTATGTCGCGGGGCGGTATCTTCAGGCGGGGGTCACGCCACCGAACATTGATATCTTCAGTCGATGGCCCGTTGAAACGCTCCGAGATTTTTATGGAGCACAGCATGGCTAAATTCAAGCGCCCAGAGCGTCAAAAAGATACGCTGAAAAATCTGAACGTTCGTCCGACAAAGGAACGAGGGCAGAACTTCCTGATAAATCCTGAGGTCCCTAGGTCCATCGTGGCTTTTGCCAACTTTCCCTCAGATGCCAAAGTCGTCGAGATCGGTCCTGGGACAGGAGCGCTGACAGAGCTGCTCTCAGGCTTCAGGGATCTGACTCTTATCGAAATTGAGCCGAATTTTTGTGAGCACCTCGCGCAGAAATTTCCCCACGCGCGGATCGTGAACCAGGATGTGCGCGAGGTGGATCTCGCCGCGCTCGGGCAAGGCCTCCACGTATTCGGAAATATCCCGTACGTTTTTTCCTCAGAGATAGTTTTTCACCTGATCAAGCATAGAAGCGCGGTCTCTCAAGCGGTGATGATGACGCAAAAGGAGTTTGCTGAGCGTATCGCGGCCAACACCAGCACTCGCGCCTACGGAAGTATCTCTGTCTCCGCGCAGCTTTTTGCCGACATTGAGCTTGGGCCAATTGTGTCGGGGGATTCGTTCCATCCTCCAACCGAGGTTGAATCTCGGGTAATGAAATTAACCTTCCGAAATGAGCCTCGAGCGCATGTTCCCGATTACGACTTCTTTCAAGTAGTCGTTCGCGCTTCCTTCTCACAGCGTCGCAAGAAATTAATTAATAGCTTGATGTCTCAGGGACGGTGGTCGAAAGAGGTTGTCCTCGCGGCTTTAGAGAAAGCGGGGATATCGCCGGATGTACGGGCGGAGACTCTCTCGGTGGAGGCGTTCGCCGCGTTAACTGCCGCGCTCGCGTAAGAACAGCGGCTGGGCGGTTGGCGGTTTAAGATCAAGCCGCTCTTCGCGACTTTATTTAAGCGAGTACAACGCGGAGGTCGTCAAAGTGACGGATCCTCCGCGTCGATAGCTACACTTTCCGAGCTAGAAGCGCTCGGTAGTTCTCAGCGCGTGCTTATGAGGCAAGCTTTACCTGAGCGAGGTTTGGAGAAGTAAGCTTCTTTGCACCCTTGGAGCTAGCGAAGAAATCTTCAGGGATATCTCCAATCAGCTTCTCTACGGACTCGCGCTTAACACGCCAGTCAGAGCCAAGCTTAAATCCATCGATCGTACCAGCCTTAATAAGGTCGTAGACCTTTGGACGGTGAATACGAAGTAATTTAGCCACTTCCTTCACTGTCAAAAGAAGCGGTTGTGGTACCTGTGTCATATCTATTCCTTTCACAACTACTTACGAAACGTTACGACAACCGAGTTCTCGATTGACAGAAAGGGTTATGGTAGGGGGCAGTACGGATGTGACGTTTTTTCTCGTTTTGGTCCTAAGTTGCCATTAATTTAGGGGTTTAAGTCGCTTTTGAGATGCCCGTTTTTGATGCATACTGACGTCGTTAGTCTGTTTAGGCTCCTAGCTGCCTTAGGTTCTCGCTCGCGTAGGTGGGTTCACCAGGCTTTTTTAGGGGGCCGCCTCGATACCATGCTCTTATGACGCCACGTAGATACGCTTTTGTAGTTCCTCGTTTCTTTGAGGGAATCGCGGGAGGCGCTGAGACCCTTCTTGGAAACCTCGCGTATCATTTGAAAGCTCGCGGAGATTACGTTGAGTTGTGGGCAACCTGCGCTCGAGATAATCGTACGTGGCTCAATGAGTTTCCTCCAGGGACATCCTCTGTGGACGGGCTGCCGTTGCGTCGATTCAAGGTGGATGAGCGAAATCTTGACGCGTGGATACCGATTCAAATCGCTATGCACCAAGGAGAGGAGATTCCCCTAGAGAGCCAGTTAACGTGGATGAAAGAGAGCGTTAACTCCGAGGATCTTTATCGTCACATCGCGGTAAACTCAGCATCGTTCGATGCTCTATTTTTCGGGCCATATCTCTTTGGGACAACGCTGTGGGGCTCGCTCATCGCTCCAGAGAAGAGCGTGCTTGTTCCCTGTCTGCACGATGAGGCGTATGCCTATCAGGATGTGGTCGCCTCAATGTTCAGACAGGTGAAGGGGTGCCTCTTTAACGCGGAGCCAGAAATGGAGCTCGCTCGCACATTGTATGGGGATATTCCTGGTGGTGTTGTTGGGATGGGATTTACCTTTCCTAAGGCCGCCGACATTGATGCTCTTGAACCGTACTTCTCGGAGGATTTTCCGTATGTCCTGTACCTTGGTCGCAAGGAGACAGGGAAGAATGTGCATGTCCTCGTTGACGCCTTTTGTGAGGCGAAGGACGCGGGCCTTATTCCGGCTGAGGTAAAGTTGGCGATACTCGGGGGAGGTAGCTTTGACGATCTCCATCGGCCCGAGGCCTTGCGACGAGGCGATGTGCTTGATCTTCCGCATGTGAGTGAACGAGACAAGCAACGATTGCTACGTCATGCCCTCTATCTTTGTCAGCCTTCAACAAATGAATCGTTTTCCATTGTGATCATGGAAGCCTGGATGGTTGGTACGCCAGTAGTTGTGCACGCTCAGTGCGCGGTTACTCGTCACCATGTAATTGAATCGACAGGTGGGCTCTATTTCAGTTCAATGCAGGACCTCGCCGCGGTCACGAAGTATTTCCTTCAGGATGCTAGCCGCCGAAATCGGCATGCCGAGCAGGGATCTCGATATGTCGCGCGAGAGTATTCATGGGATGCCGTGCTGGCTCGATTTGATAAAACCGTATCGCGTCTTTTCTCAAAGGATGCGCTCGGCGCCGAGGTGTTGTAGAATCTCCTCATGCGAGATGAGGGGACAAATCAGTATAACGATCCATTCCACGCGAAGCGGCAACTTGTGCTCGCTTTGACGATACTCCTCTTGGTTTTTGCTCTTGGAACACTCGGGTATGTAATCATAGAAGGATGGAGCTTTTTTGACGCCTTCTACATGACTGTCATAACGCTCGCGACGATTGGATACGGAGAGACCCATCCTTTAAGTGACGGGGGGAGAGTATTCACTATTCTTCTTATCCTTGTCGGATTAGGTCTTGGGACCGTCGCGTTGGGGTCCGCTTGGCAGGCCGCCGTTGAAGGACAGATGTCCCGATTTTTTGATAGGAGGCGTAAGGTGCTTGATACTATTAAATCCCTTCAGGGGCACACGATTTTTTGTGGATACAGTCGACTTGGTCGCACTTCGGCCGAGGAGTTGCGAAAGAACGGCGAGAAGATAGTGATCGTTGAGTCCAACGAAGTTCGCGCGCGCGAGGCCGAGGCCGCTGGATTCTTGGTTGTTCGTGGGGACGCGACCCTTGATGAGACGCTTTCAGCGGCTGGCATTCGGAAAGCTGGACGTTTGATCTCATTGCTTCCACGAGACTCAGACAATCTGTATGTAATCCTGACGGCGCGAGAAATTAATCCTTCCATGTACATCGCAAGTCGCGCTGAGGATGAGGTAGGTGAGAAAAGGTTAAAACGAGCGGGAGTCGACCGGCTTATATCGACCTATCGCCTCGCCGCTCGAAAGCTGGCCGATGGATTATTACGACCATACATTACGGATTTCTTCGAGATTGCCGGTACGGGAGATAACGGATGGAAGATTGAGGAGATTCGGATTCCAGCCAATTCTCCGATGATCGGTAGGACCCTCAAGGATCTAGCCCTAAGGCAGAAGGCGAAAGTCAGCGTCGCGGCCATTATAACGCCCGAAGGGCAACTTCAGCTGAATCCAGATGGGGATTCTATCCTAGCCGCGGAGTCCACTTTATTAGCCATTGGATGGGATTCAGATATCAAGACCCTGGAAGGTCTGGTGATAGGTACCTAAGTGTTTCGCGCGCATCTCGTTACAGGGATCGTAGAAAGTGGATCAGGTCGGCGCGCTCTCTCTTGGACAGTCTGGTGAAGCGATGTTGAGCGCGAGCCGCTTCCCCTCCGTGCCAAAGTATCGCCTCCTCAATCGTGCGCGCTCGACCATCATGAAGATACACTGATGCCTTGGAGCGGTCGTCTAATAGATGGAGCCCCCAAAGAGGTGTTGTTTTCCATTCAGCTCCAGTAGCGCCAAGCTCTTGAACTCCGTCCGCTAGCCCTGGTCCCATATTGTGAATAAGCAGATCTGAGTAAGGGTGAATGGTCTGATGCGTTAACTCGGGATCCTTATGCTTTCCGGTAAACAGAGTTGAGCGATGACAGAGTTCGCATCCCAACGAGAAGAAGATGCCTTTTCCGGCCGCGGCACGGGGTGAGCTCTGGGAGTGCGCCGCGGGAACGCCTCCTAGCCTCTGATACATCGTCAGTGCGCTTAGTTCGCTCTCAGATACCTCGGCAGTCAAATTTTCATCGTGGAAGATCGGATTCGTCATTCGCATATCGGTGTAGAGCGCTGCGGCGGTTTGTTGTTCAACTGTGGGATGAGTCGCTTTGAACCCGAAACGTCCGACGGTTAGCGCACCGCTACGTGCGTCCTTTACCCAGTTAAGCCGACCGGTGACACCGTCTTTCAGCGCGTCTTGCGCGAATGATAGCTTGAACAGGGTCGTCCACGGCACGGCTTCTAGTAACCCAGGGCCTATAATCGGGGGAGCCATGCGTAAGGATGTGGCGACTCGTCCTGCTGAGGAATTTTTGGGATGAAGTATTACCTTAGGAGTTCGAAGCTGATAACGAGTACCGTCGTGGTACTGCCCTTCGGTGAGGGCCCAGGAAAGCCTTGCTGACAATGGCGCTGAACCTTGAGTGCTGTGGTCTAAGAGTTGCGAGCCCATCTCAGAGGCGCTCAGGCCGCGTCTTCCCCTAATCCGTAACTTGACGACCATCTGTGAGGGAAGCGCTGGAGAACGTGACACGTTAGCCGGGCCACGTCCATTGTTTACGTGACACCCGCCGCATGAGTTATTTACGAACAGCGGTCCAAGACCCTCTTCTTGTGTGCGAAGGCGATGAAATGGAGCGAACCCGCTGGCCTGAAGCTCGCGTCGTTCAGGCGCAGTCACATTCGGAGCGGCCACTTGGAGAGCTAAGGGGAAGGGGAGATCGGAGGTGAGATCGCCGCCTAATCGGGCAGAGGTTTCGGAATGCGCGTTTTGTGGCAGTAATGTCGCGTATGTCGCTAGGGCAGCCAACACCGTCTTTATAGGAACGCGCCCCCACCGCGATACCACCTTTTGTGGATGCCCTCTGAAGGAGCTCCTCCTATCGAAATGCCGACTCTGCTCCCTTAGCATTTACTTTCAGTCTGGGGTAACTGAGACGTCTTTTTGCCAAATGCCTGGAAGCGTTTCACCGCCTCTGTTTTTCGCTTTGATGCGACTTTCTTCGCTGCGGTGTCTGGGCTCTTATTAAGAAGTCGAAGGGCTCGATTCGCTATCTCCAGAAGCTCGCGAGACCCTGACTTGAGCATGCCAATGTCTGTTGTCTTACTGATGGTCTGGCATCCTTCTGTGCAGATCAGTATTTCAGCAGGGAAACGCGTCCAGATGATGGTCCATTGTTGGACATAAAGTGCCTTCGCTTCAGCGGCGAGGTCGTTTGCGGTTCGTCGCGTTTTAGAGGACGAGTTGTATTTTTTTATCGCCGCCGCTATTGCGGCAACAACATCGGCTTGTGCCTTCGCCGATTGATCCAAGCCGGCCAAGATGTCTTCGATGGGCACGGTCTCGCACACATTCAGGTTCGCGTCGCATCGCGTTGTCTTTGCGGACGCTAATGCCTGCGCCGATCCTACATTCCACGATCCCCCGGTTGTAGATGGCAGGACTGCCGTGAACGCGTTTCGAGCGTAGCCTGGATTGAACAGGGTTGGCTGTCCTCTTTCAAATGGGTCGGGCGCAACGTAGTTGAGGGTACCGACCGGAATTTCGACCGTGACCTTCTCGTCACTTTGAAACCCAAAGTGCGCCATTATCTCCCCGGTTTGGAGGACCTCGATACATTCCGCGACAGGAGTGATCGCGTATTTTGTAATCGGGGTGCCGGTCGGAGTGGATGTCGGCGTAACGGTTGGAATCGCTGTGTTTGTCGTTGTCGGTGTAGTCGTGGGCGTGTTCGTTGGACTCGCTGTACGAGTGTGTGTCGGAGTGGCCGTAGCGGTCAATGTTGGAGTGCGGGTGGCTGTCGCGGTAACTGAAGGAGTTACCGTTGGAGTGACTGTTGGTGTTCGAGAGGGCGTGAACGTAGGCGTCGCTGTATACGTCGCTGTCGGAGTAAACGTTCGCGTATTTGTTGGTGTATGCGTCGGAGTCGGCGTTGGAGTTGCCGTTCGAGTATGAGTAGGTGTTGTAGTTGGGGTTAAGGTTGAGCTAGGCGTAGCGGTTGGTGTGCGTGTAGGTGTAGTCGTTGCGGTTGATGTATATGTCGGAGTCCACGTTGGCGTGAACGTTCGCGTATGAGTGGCAGTAAGGGTTGGAGTCGATGTTGGTGTTCTGGATGGTGTTGAGGTAGGCGTAGCTGTCCATGTATTAGTCGGCGTAACCGTCGGAGTGCGTGTTGGGGTAGGTGTTGGAGGACAGATGATCGACAAGGTTCCTGAGTAGGAGCCGCCTCCATGATGGTATTTCGATAAGTCCTGAGAGGTCAGGGTTCCGCTGTAGCTAATAGTGTTTCCCGCACGCGTTACTGCCGTTGTAAAAGTTGAAAAGGTTGCTCCGTCGGAGCTTCTTACCCATCTGAAACTCACCCCCGAAGTAGAGTATTGAACGTAGGTGAGTGTTGAGCTTCCGAGATTGCCCACGCCTGGGATGACCGCTGAAGCGGTAACTATGGTGCCGCTGTCGCAAGAGCCGGTCCCCGTCGCTGAAGTGTACGCTGTTGGCCCGTAGCCCTGCCATCCATCGTCAAGCGAGATTGAGTATTGCGCCTGCGCCAACGTTCCAGCGGATTGCGCCAGAGAGGCAGCGCAAGGAAAACATACGCTCACTAAGAGGAGCAGGGACTTTGCGCAATTCAACATCATCTTCATAAGAACTACCTATGTTCTGTCGTTCGGAGGAAAAACGTACGCATCTCTTCGGGGATCACGAGATGTCCTTCAAGTGTGGTTCGCATTATGGGACGCAAAATTCCGCTAATCAAATTACGGAAGACAAAAACGCCATGCCAAAAACAGCCTGAAACGCGTGCTAAAACAGCCAGAGCTGCCTTAAAACTTCCAGTGATAAGCATAATGAGTGTCGCAAATAATGCGGGGCGATAGCTGCAGCGCAATAATGCGACCTAATGCGGTGGCGGAAAGAGTGCTGATGACGCCGGCGAAGACGACACGCTTCACGCATGTCAGGACTAAAATATTTTTTCATAAGGGGCAAAAAAGGACTCTCGATGGGGCGATAGTCCGTAAGTCAGAGCATTTTCCTCGTGATGGCCCGGTCGGCGGAGCCCCTTCGTCAGTATCAACGAAAATTTGCGGTTGATTTTTTAGTGGTGCTTGAGTAAACATTTCCCATACCCGGGGGAGGTCCACCGCGACCTGAGACGTTTGAAAAAAGCGACACCCTTTGAACCTGAGACGGATAATACCGGCGGAGGGAGAGGAAATGTTTGTTAAGTATCGAATCGATACGCTCATCGCGTCTATCTTCACGTCAATAGTAGTAGCCTTGTGCGTGCCTATCGGTGGCGCGCGCGCCCAGGACCAACACACTGACCCAACAGAGCTCTTTATTAACGGGGCGCCATTTGGCGATTCGCTCCGAGCTGTGCCTCAAAGCGCGTCAGTCGTTGAGGAAGAGCGGTTGGTGGATAAAGGCGAGACTAATTTTCAGTATGAAATTGAGTCGATACCCGACTTAACGTGGTCCGGAGGCTCGTCTCGGCCACGGTTTTTCAACATTCGTGGAGTGGGGGAGCTGGAGCAGTACGAAGGCGCCCCGAATCCCTCAGTGGCGACCATTATTGATGATATCGATTTCAGCGGACTTGGAATCGTAGTCCCCATGTTCGATATCAATCAGGTTGAGGTGCTCCGTGGCCCTCAGGGGATTCGATTCGGATCTAGTGCCCTTGCGGGCGCTATCAATGTTCGTTCTCAGGATGCTACCGAATATACAACAGGGCAGATTCAGCTGATGGCTGGAAATGATGAATTGGGGGCGGGTGGTTTCGCTGTTGGTGGAGCCGTTCCAGGCTCTGATGGAAAGTTGAAGCTCCGATTTTCGGCGTTTGACCAGCAAAGCAATGGCTATCGAAATAACGTGTACCTGAGCGAGGACGACACGAATCATCGCGATGAGTCGGTCGTGCGTCTGAAGATGAGGTACGATCCAACATCTAAGCTTTTCGTTGAGGGGGCGGTTTGGGGCGCTGAGTTCAATAATGGATACGATGCCTTCGCTATCGACAATTCGCTGACAACGCAATCTGATCATCCTGGGCAGGATGATTCGCGCGTGGTCGCGTCGTCGTACAAGGTTGGTTATGCGCTGTCGAACGCTCTGAAAGTTGAGAATATCGGTACTCTCTCGCGAACAAAGATAGCGAATAGTTTTGACGGTGATTGGGGTAATAATCCCTTTTGGTCGCCTTATGATCCGTACGACTACTTCTCTGATTCGGATCGTACTCGCCGAAGCTATACCGAGGAGTTGAGGCTGACTCACCAGGAGGCTCTATACCAGCACGGAGAGTCGTGGCGATGGCTTGGAGGCTTATATGGACAGCGGCTCTTAGAGGATACGACCACGGATCAATTCTCTAATCATGAAGTGTACGATTCAATTACGAGTGATTATCGCGCAAATACCGGCGCGGTGTTCGGAGATGTGCAGATGCCATTAGGTTGGGGCTCTTCCGTGACCACTGGACTGCGTTTTGAGCAGCGAAACACTCGCTATGATGATACTCGCGAGAATGATTTCTCTCCTACCTACTCAATGCTCGGTGGGAACGTGTCGGTCCAGAAGGATATCTCTGATTCCGCGCGCGCGTATGCCACGGTGGCTCGCGGGTACAAAGGGGGAGGTTTTAACGTTAGTCCCTCCGTGCCAGACGACCGTCGTCAGTACGACCCCGAATACCTGTGGAACTACGAAGTCGGGGTGAAGGGAGATTACTTTAAGAAACGCGTGACGAGTTCGGTGGCGGTATTTCATGATCAACGGCTTGATCAGCAGCTAAAGTTTGCTATTCAGAACGACCCATCCGACCCCCTCTCGTTTACCTACGTTACGGAGAGTGTGGCGCGAGGTCGCAGTACGGGTCTTGAGGTTGAGAACACCATTCGAGCGATGTCGTGGCTCGACTTCTTCGCTTCCGGTTCTTTGATGCATTCTGAATTTACCGATGTGCCCGAGGAGGCTTCGTCGCTTGATGGGCGAGCCTTCTCGGTCGCTCCGGCGTACATGTACTCCGCTGGTTTTAAGGCGGACCTCGGGTACGGCTTTTTCGCTCGAATTGAGGAGACCGGAAAGGACGCGGTTTATTACGATGATAGCCACAATCAGAAAAGTGATCCTTACAACCTCTTCAACGCGTCTCTTGGGTATCGCCGCGGAGGATGGAAGGTTGTCGCGTGGAGTCGTAACCTCTTCAATCAGACATACGCGGTCCGCGGCTTCTACTTTGGAAACGAACCCCCAAATTTTGAGAATAAGGAGTATATCCAGAGGGGAGACCCCCGAGCGTTCGGCGCCACCGTCACGTACTCATTTTAAGGCTCCCGCGAGCATTCGGGGGGTGGTAAGGAAAAATAGCCAGCTTTTCTTGGGGTTTGGATGAGTCGCGCTCCCGAAGTGGTACCTGGCGGGTGTCCTCTGAATTTCTAGCGGCCGCTTGTCGTCTCCCTGTGAATCCTCGTTGCGGGAATAACGGCTTGTTTTTTATACTTTCGGCCATGATTAAGTCACTCTGTTCGATCCTGTCCGCTTTGACCCTATCCCTGGTGTTTCTTCTCGCTGGATGCGCGGGAATGAACGATTCGTATGATCCATATTACGGCGGCTACGGCTCTCGTGACCCGTACTATGGCAACCGTCCGCCACCGCCTCCTCCAGCGTACGGCGGATACTATAATGGATACAATGGTGGCTACTATTCCGGTCAGGACCGTCGTGAGCGAGAGCGGCTTGAGGAGGAGCGTGTTCGGCTAGAACGCGAGCGCTTACGTCTTGAAGAGGAGAGGCGACGGCAAGATAGTTATCGCCCGCCACCCCCACCGCCATCTCGGCCATCTCAAGATCGATGCCCTCCAGGGTTCTCGCCAAGCGAGAATAAGTGCTCTCGTGAGGAACGTCGTCGAGGATGTCAGGACATCCGTATGCCAAGTGGGCTCGGATGTGTTAAGCGATAAAGTGAGTCTGGCGGCTTGAGCTGTGATGTAGTTAGTAAACCCCCATGGAAAGCAGTTCAAAGAAACGAGATATCGCCCAACGAATTGACGCGCTCATTGAGGAGCTTCAAGAGCATAGCCATCGCTATTACGTACTTTCGCAGCCAACCGTGAGTGACGCGGAGTACGATGAGAAGTTTCGAGAGCTCCAAACATTGGAGGAGGCGCATCCCGAGTTAGTTAGAGCAGATTCGCCGACGCAGCGCGTTGGAGCCTCTCCGTTGGCCGGATTCGCTACGGTAAGGCATAAGTTGCCGATGCTCTCCCTGGACAACGCGATGAATGAGCAAGAGCTCGTGAATTTTGACGAGCAAGTCCGTCGATTTCTGTCGAAAGATGGACATACCGCGGACGAAGTTGAGTACACCGTAGAGTTTAAGTTCGACGGAGTCGCGGTTTCGTTGGTGTATGAAAATGGAGTCCTGGTACAGGGGGCGACTCGTGGTGATGGAACAACGGGCGAGGACGTTACAAGCAACATTAAGACCATCAAAGCTATTCCTTTAAAGCTTCGAAGTCCTAAATCGCACTCCGGGCATATTGAGATTCGAGGAGAGGTGATCTTCAAAAAGAAAGAGTTTGAGGCTCTCAACGCTGAGCGACAATCTCGAGGTGAGGAAACTTTCGCGAACCCAAGAAACGCGGCTTCGGGCAGCTTGCGTCAGCTTGATCCTCGAGAGACCGCTCGGCGTCCCTTGCACTTTTTCTCGTATGGACTCGGTTTCCTTGAGGGAGCTGTAGGCCTATCCCAACGGACTCTTAGTCAAACGATGCACGATGTCGAGAAGCTCGGATTTTCTATCTCCCCGGGCTTTCGCACTGTGAAGGGGCCTGAGGCTTTGGCTCAAGCGTATCGAGAGGCTGAAGAGGCCAGAGAGTCTCTTCCCTTCGAGGTGGATGGAATTGTCGTAAAAGTGAATGACCTGTCCCTGCAAGAGAGGCTCGGATTTCGACAGCGTTCTCCTCGGTGGGCGATCGCCGCTAAGTTCAAGCCTGTGGAGGCGGTTACGACTCTTGAAGATATTATTATTCAGGTCGGGCGAACCGGGGCTCTTACCCCCGTCGCTGTGCTTAAGCCCGTACGAGTTGGTGGAGTTGTGGTTTCGCGCGCGACGCTTCACAACCAAGACGAAATTGAACGAAAGGGGCTCCTGATTGGAGACCGCGTGGTCGTTCGTCGCCAAGGTGATGTCATTCCAGCGGTTGTCGCCCCGCTTACGGCATCTCGAACGGGAGATGAAAAGCCCTTTAAATTTCCGACCAAATGCCCGGAGTGTGAAACACCAGTCGAGCGAATCGCTGACGAGGCGGTTACTCGATGCCCCAACGCGAGTTGTCCGGCGAAAACTCACAATCGCATCCTGCACTACGCGAGCCGCGATGCCATGGATATCGAGGGGCTTGGGGACAAGATGGTGGGACTGCTCCTTGAGCACGATCTTGTCAGTTCGCTTCCCGATATTTACGAGCTTACTGTGGAGAAGTTGCAAGCCCTTCCTCGAATGGGGGAGCTTTCGAGCGCGAATTTGGTAGCGGCGATTCAAGAAAGTAAAAATCGCCCTCTAAGCAGATTTATATTCGCTCTAGGGGTTCGTCATGTCGGAACGAAAACGGCCGCTGTTATCGCTCGTCAATGCCAAACCGTTCAAACGTTTCTTCATTTGACAGAGAGTGATCTCCTCTCCATGGAAGAGATCGGCCCAGAGACCGCGCGTTCGGTTTCGATGTTTCTCGCTGATGAGTCTGAGCAGGCAGTGGTGAAACGAATGCTTTCTCTGGGAGTTAATCCCGAGCCTGAAGCCGCTCCCGCTAAAGGCGGTGTGTTTGAGGGGAAGACCTTCGTGCTGACCGGAACGCTGACAACGCTTTCGAGGAAAGAAGCTGAGGAGATTGTTACCTCCCATGGAGGAAAGGTCTCGTCTTCAGTGAGTAAAAAAACAAGCTATGTGGTCGCCGGAGATAGTCCTGGATCGAAGCTTGACGCGGCTCGTAAGCATGGAGTGCCCATCTTGAGCGAAGATGAATTTCGCTCGATGGTCGGATAGCACTGTCGGCATAACACCGCTTACTCCCTAACTCCACTCTCCCATTGGTCCTGCGGCTTGGAGGACCTCCGCAAGCATCAACGCGTCCACTTTGTGTCTAAAATAGGTCGGCGGTAAAAGATTGATCAGCTCAGAGCGTTTCATCCCACCCAAAGTTGGGGGCAGCCGTTCCTCAATTCGTACGGTCGCGGCATCAAGAGGAATCCCCGTTTCTTTATCGATCCACACAGAATGCCGGCCTACCTCCCAATGTCCCTGGACGGGATCGGTGCATGTCGGTCGATAGACATCTACTCGTGCGATGCCGAGCTCCTGCAAACACTCTGGGTTTTGAGTGAATAAATTGTGAAGTCTCTTAACATCCGACCGACTAGCGCCCTCAGAGGTAAGGGGCTTCAGCGGATAAATGAGAACGCTCTCGGCGTCTCGTCTAGTCAATTGAGCTGAATCTACTGATATCGTTTTCATGAGTATGCACCCGACACGCAACCAGAAGGATAGTATGGCGCAAATGCTCCCCAAAAAAAATGGTGAAGGGTGTTTCTATTACCGACTAATACGTACCTTAGGGGCAGAGCGCTGCAGCTGCGTCGGGCTCTCGAAAAAAAAAGAGGGGGCGTGTGTTTCCACAACGCCCCCTCCGGGGGATGGAAGAGTGTTCGGCTGGAGGTTAACGAACCCGTACCCTTCGAGAACGGTTACCTTCCGAGTCGTAGGTGAAGCAAACGACTGGCTTGCTAGGACGCCTCATTCGGAACTCGTAGTATCCATCTGATTCGCTCTTCTTGGCCGCTACGGTAGTTCCTCCGCAGGTCAATGTTACAGCCGCACCATATAATGGCTGGTCGTTCTCGTCTGTGATCTCTCCGAAGACGTAGGCGCGGGTGCGTGTTCGTTCGATGGAAATCGACAGTTGATTGATGCCGTCCGCTGGTTGCCCTAAGTCAGGCTGCGCGGTTGGTTGTACCACTGGAGCGGGTGTCGTAGCGCGAATTGGTGTCGCTGTTGGGGTGGCGGTTGGTGTCGCGGTTGCGGTCGCGGTTGGCGTTCTAGTTGGGGTCATCGTTGGTGTGCGTGTCGGTGTAAAGGTCGGCGTTACGGTGTAGATCGCGGTCGCGATTGGCCCCGGAGTTTTCGTGAATGTTGGCGTGACAGTCGGTGTCCGTGTAGGCGTTGCCGTTGGAGTACGGGTCGGTGTCGCTGTTGGCGTACGTGTCACGGTTGGGGTCATTGTTGGAGTCCACGTCGCGGTTCGAGTTGGAGTAACGGTCGGCGTGCGCGTTGGCGTAGCCGTGGGAGTTACCGTCGGGGTCTTGGTCGCCGTGTTCGTTACGGTTGGAGTTGGCGTACGAGTTGGTGTCGCTGTAAAGGTGCGAGTAGGCGTGATAGTAGGAGTTTGTGTCACCGTCCACGTAGCGGTTACGGTTGGCGTGACGGTTGCGGTCGGGGTAGCTGTTGGCGTTGTATTGATGGTCTGAGCCTTCAACAAGGCGGAGTAGATATTTGCTCTTCCTCCAGAAACAACCTTGCCCGTAAGAGATGTTAAGGGGTCTACAGTGGTGAGAAGGACACTCTTGATCTGCGCGTAGGTTAAGGCAGGCTTTACGGACATTATGAGTGCTGCCATTCCAGCTACGTGTGGTGTCGCCATCGAGGTTCCGCTCGCGGTAGCGTATTGTCCACCAAGGTAGGTGCTCAAGATGCTTTGCCCAGGAGCCGCAAGGTCGACCGAAGTTGCTCCCCAGTTAGAGAAAGAGGCGAGTGTGTCGGTATTAGTTGAGGCCGCTACTGAGATAACGTTGTCTTGCGCGGAAGACGCTGGGTAGCTTGGAGAGATATCTGTATTTACAGCCGAGTTACCTGCCGCGGCTACTACAAGCACCCCGTTGTTCTTGGCGTTGATAATCGCGTCTTCTAAGGTTTGGCTGTACCCGCTACCACCCAAGGACATGCTCAAAATCTTCACTCCACGCTTAACCGCGTAGTTCATACCGGCTGCTACGCCTGCTGTGCTACCGCTACCGGTCGCGCTCAGCACCTTGACCGGCATGAGCTTCACGTTCCACGCCACACCAGCAACGCCGAGGGAGTTGTTTCCTCGAGCACCGATTGTTCCAGCGCAGTGAGTTCCGTGGAAGTGGTCGTCCATCGGGTTACCATCGTAGTTCACGAAATCGTATCCGTAGTAGTCGTCGACGAAGCCGTTTCGGTCATCATCGATGCCGTTACCTGGGGTTTCTCCAGCGTTAACGGCGATATTACCGGCGAGATCGGGGTGTGTGTATTCGATTCCCGTATCAATAATAGCTACCGTTACAGAGGCTGACCCAGTTGAGATGTCCCAGGCGCTTGGAGCGCGGATCGAGAGCATGCCCCAGAGAGATGAGTACAGAGAATCGTTAGGAGTCAGGTTGGTCTCGAGGATATAGTTCGGCTCGCAACGGAAATTGATTCCAGGGTTCGCGGCTCTCAAAGCGCTACAGGTCTTTTCGATCTCAGCCTCATTTGGGGTTACCTCCTCAGCGGGACCATCACTCATAAGTCCCACTGAGGCGGAAACTACTCCCAGTGAGCCGTTATCAAGGCTCTGTGCCAAGTTTGCTTGGTCTGGGAGTACAAGGTCTTCTGCGCGGGCGGAGGAAGCTGATGACATTTGGTCGGAGTAGAGGGGGAAGGAAATCACGATCTCTTGACCACGAAATACTTTTTTATCTGAAGCGTTTTGGGCGAACGCGCTGATAGGGGAGGAGAGAACGCTAACAAACGCGATAAGGGCGAGTGTTGTCTGCGGGGTTCTCGTATTGTCACATCTGAACTTCATAAGCGGTCTCTCGTACTGCTAACTACGTATTGGGAGCGCAATCGGTACCATGGCAAGCGATGGGCCATGTCGGGATTATCTGTTGTGCCGGTGAGTTGGCGTGGAGAGCCCGGTGAAAGGTGGAACTGAGGTACTTAGAGTTGGCACTTGTTGCGCAGTACGTGTGGCGGCGGGGTACGAGGACCGCTTACCACGTAGCGTGAATCGATGCCGTCGTAGCTAGACGTGTTTTGACGCTTTATATCCATCGAACCAAGGCGGGTCAAACGTACGAAAAGTGACAGTCGACTCTTCCCCTTTGGTACGCGAGATACGAGAACTACTCAGGACGTCTGAATGACTAGAGAAAGGGTGGGAGCTCTACGTCTTGTTAAAAGACCTTATGTAAGAGAACCCACCGTGTTGTTGGCTAGCGGCTAGAGTTAAGGACTCAAGACGCCGTGGAGTCGCCGGAGTTTGCTCAGGCGGTCCTGGAGGTAGGAGACGAGTACCGCTGGGGCTTCGTCACGATACCCTCCAGGAACGATCGCTGAGAGAAGATTCTCCCAGGTGTTGAACGGCCAGTTTAAGGTACCCGCCGTCTCGGCTCCCCAGTTCCGCTCTATTGAGTGGAACAATTCAAGCTCCGCAGGGGAGAGAGATGCTGGGTTGTTGAGCTTGTCCTTGAGGGCCTCGTGCAACTTCACAACTTCGTGCTCGATATCCTGGTGGATGGCTTTCGCTTTCGCCTTCCACTCGGGGTTATCGTACTCCTTGGCAAACAACTGCCTCAGATGGCGAGGAGTGGTCTTATTGAGGTCGGATACCCGCGCCTCAAGTTTGACTACAACCTCATTTGTTGGCGTTGTAGCGGGGGCCGATGTTGCATTCGATGTCCCGGCTGTAGTCGTTGAGCTCGAGGTGAAGGACGAAGCTATCTTCGCCACCGCCTCGTCCATGACCGCCTGGGACTCTTTGCTCAGAGGCACGATTGCGATCGTTTTGGGCGTGATCTCAGGATGCATCCACAGAGGGATCTGGATCATAAGATACACCGCAACGCAGACGGTGAGATAGATCGGGATAGTCACGAGGTGGCTCACGGGAGCCGTCGTAGATGTCTGTCTTCCGTCCAGAAAGACGCCGAGTAACACACCCATTCCGAGCACCACTAGAGGAATCCAGTAGAATGGGAACGGCATGATGCACGCGTAGATGCCTATACCGAAAAAGAGGAGGCCGCATAAGCCGGCGAACCTCAGGTATTTGTCTGTCATGGTTTGTAACTCCTGCGAGCAATACACTACTAAGCAGACGTGCTTAGAAACTCAGTGAATTGCGATTCCTGAGCCAACTATGTCTTGGTTCAAGGATCGCAACTCAGAGGTTTCTCGATAAAACCTTTTGTACGTAGAGCTACCCGTATGAAATTAATGAAAGATCGAGTGCCTGCTCGGCATACACCGGCGGCTACGTAAGATATGCGATACTCCCTTTTTTGTGTGGACTAATACAATCGAGTGTTCAGATTAGAAGGGGGGATCAAGGCGAAGCTGTAGGTTTTAGATCGTAGGATAAAAAGGGCGGGAGCTCTACGTTTTGTGAAAAACCTTATAAGAGAACCCGCTTGATGACTCAGATTGTTCCAGAGGGCAGATAACGCTCCATGAGAATCTGAAGTTCTTGCAATTTCCTGAGACGCGAACTGAGGTAGATATCAGTCGCGTCCATTGCTGTATCGTCAAGAACTTTAGGTCCAAGACGGTCCAGCACATCTTGAAAACGCAGGTAGGGTCTCCGAAGAAGACCTTGTGAGTACTGCGACCAGTTCTTGAGAACCAGATCGAACATACCCCGTTCAACTGGACTCGAAGAGGAGAGGGTTTTGTATCTCTCTTCTATGGCCGTATGAAGGCGGTCGAACTCTTTATCGAGTTCGGCTTGAACCGCCCGTGCCTCTTTCACCCAAGATGCCTCGCCATTGCTAGCGATGTACCATTCTCGGGTGTGGAGAGGTTTCCTTTCGTGAAGTCTCATGGTTCGGGTTTCGAGCCGATCATGTAACTCTTTACTTGGATGACGTGGGCCGACCGGGGTAACGGACTGTGAGGTCCGTTTTTGTTTGAACTTCTCTATCTGCTGTCCAATCCACGGCGCCATCGCGATGATGGATCCGAGAGCGAGAATAACAGACATGATGATAAGTTTCCGTTTTGGTAACGGAATCCGCGCGACATATTTTGCGTTGTAATACACCGCACACCATCCAAGCTTCGCGGTGATACCTACGACCATTAGTACCCACCAGGCGATGGGAGTAAACAGGCTCGAGATACACGCGGCTAAATAGATGACGCACAGATACGGCGCCGCACTGTCGAAGTGATCGATAATTTTTTGTTTCATTAGAAGGGAGCTACGATTCCTGAACCGAGAATTCCTGGCTCAAGGATCGCAGCCCTCTTCGTTCTTAAAACGCTCTAAACGTAAAGCTACCCGTATGGATTATTGAAAGAGCTTTGAAGGGTTGTCCGCTCCGCGGAAGCCCATGTTCTATGGTATCGAGACTTAAGGGTCTGTCATACCCCGAGTGTTTCAAAAAGACGGTCGCGATGAGCCGGCGTTGTGTCTTCATAGGGTGAAGCTGGTGGTTTAAGAATCGAAGCCGGAGCGTGCATGTTTGAGGGGGGCTTCGATTCAGACTACCGCCAATACCGCCATTACTCGAGGTTCTCTTCAACGTGAGGACAGATTGCCTGACCTAATTCATTCAGTGCTACAGGTTTAAGCAACAAACTCGGATACAGAGCGAACAGGAATCAGAGATATGAGACTAGGGGCCCGTACCGCTAACTCAGGCTCAAGCAAGCGGAAAGGCCTAGCTCAACGGGTGGTACACATCCTTGTCTTGGCTACCTACCCACGTTACTTGGGGGTATCGGTCCCATTTACTGAAGTATCTCCTCGCTCAGCGGTTGTTGGATGTCCCACACTCTTAAATATCAGGCGCGAACAAGCTCTACGAGCAGTCGAAGAGGTATGGAATCTTCCACTTTTCTCAAGCGGTCGTTAGTCCTTCAGGGAGAGTTGCAGAAAAAAGCCTATCCGAACGCTTTTACGCTCGCGTCTATTTGCGGATGTTCTCGCAGTACCGCGATGAGAACGATCGACCGCCTCCGTTACGAGTTCGGAGTGCCAATAGAATACGACGAATCCAATAGGGGGTACTACCTCACGAACTCCGAGTTCTCGTTCGCATCGCTTCCCCCTGGGCGGGATGAGCTTGTAGCTCTGATCCTCCTTGGAGAGCTCGCTTCCATGATCGACGACGGCGCTCTTCAAGAGGCTGTGTATTCTCTTTGGACTCGCGTTACCAATGGGCGTGCTGATGTGGATCGCGATTTAGAGCATATCCGCGATAAATTGTCCTCGGAGACCACCTCTATCGCGAAGCTGGCCGATATAGATTTGGTGCGACTCCTTACGCTGTGTCATCGGGGACAGCTCGTTGTCATCAGATATCGCTGCCCGTGGAGGCATGATGAGGATAGGTATTACGGTGGTATGTTCGAGCGCCTTCATTTTTCGGATGGCATTCTCTACGCGATGTTTAAAGATCAACGCGCCCGCCAGTTAGTGTTGAATGTGTCCTTCGTTAAAGAGGTAAAGGAGGTTTCTGAGATGCCGTCACTTCCTAATGGCGAGGAAGTCGAACTCCCAGCCAAGCCGTATTGGTTAGAGGGGACTGGTATTTGGTCGGGGAGGAAACCAGAGACAATTGAGATTACTATCTCCTCGCCAGCGTCTCGTTATTACGCCGCCCAAGTATGGCATGTCGACCAGGAGGATGCGTGGGATGGCGACATGCTGATTCGGAAATTCCCGGGGATCGCCTCACCCGAGCTTGCTCGGCGAGTTTTAAGTCTGGGTCGTTTCGTGCTCTCTGTGAAGCCACAGTGCGTTCTTGAATTAATGCGAGACGACGTGTGTCATCTCCATGGACTGTGTAACGGGCACGACAGATAAAAAAGCGCCTAGGGTTCACTAGGCGCTTCTTCGACTATTGAAAATCTGAGGAAAGGTTACTTAACCTTATCTCCAGCGATTTCGAACGACTTCGCCTGAGCGATGCCGATCGTTACAATATTGATAAGGACATCCGCTGGCTCTTGTTTGATTTTCACTGAGAGGTTCTCTGATAAACGCAAAGCGCCAGAATGAGGTTGCTTTCATCGAGAATTCCTGGGATGGCCCATCCCAAATTTAAACAGTATCCGTCGTTGCGAAGGCCGCGGGGAAAAGGAGAAGGGATATGCAAGGACAACACCCCAGCTTAATCGAGGAGTTTCCGGAATACCGAGAGCAGATCCATTCGCCGAATGGGAAGAGGTTGATAAGAAGATCGCCCGCGCTGAGTTGCGCATTGAGTTGATGTCTGAGGATGCGGAAGACGAGGTACGTCGCTCTCGTCTTTCCTTAAAGGGCCAGATGTACAAGATGCTCTCTGAGTCCGAATAACGAATATTGAAAGGTTGGGGACTTCCCACCCCGCTTTTTTATTTGTTCCGTAGTACCCCCTTGGTTGAATCTGCAGAGAGGGGTACATTGGAGCCACCCGAAAGTGGGAAGACTTTTATGGAGTGGCCGCGTATGCGACGACGATCTCTTTTATTCCAATCTCTTGCGCTCGTTTTATTTTCGTTAGCTCTTGGGGGTTGCGCCGCGAAGGAGCGCACGAAGCCGCTAAGTCCCGTATTCCTAGAGGATCGAGATGTTTCAGCGAAGGATGAAGAGCTTCCTTTCCTCCACGCTTGGATAGATCCTGAACTTCCCCCCGGTTACTACAATAAGGTGTATTTTCGCTCGGTATCGTTCGACAAGCTTCCACCGGACGCTTGGAAGGCCAGTCGGAGTTCGTTCCTAACCAAAGAGTCTGAATTCAAGAAGCACGCTCAAGACTTAGCGGATTACTTCAAGCAACAGCTGGTCGATGAAGTCAGTCAGTACAAGAACGGAAGCTTTCAGGTCGTTGACCAAGCTGAAGAGCACGGTTTGGTATTCGATGTTGAGCTGACAGAGCTTGAGTTCTCCCATCCGGTTCAGAAAGCTGGGATGCTCCTAGTTCCTGTACCTGGAGCGGCGGTTATGTTCTCCGCCGTTTCAGATCCTCATGTAGCGTTCGCCGCTCGTGTGTACGATGGTAAGACCGGAAAGTTGATCGCCACCCTAGGGGATAGAAAATTCCCACCTTTGAGAGTACTGGACGTAAACAAATTAACCATTACCAGCTCTGCCCGCGAGATCGTGCAGGCGTGGGCTGAGATTATTGCGGAAGGCCTTAACCGTGATAGATTCAAGAAGGTCGGCGATAGAGGGATCTTTAGAATCTTGCCTTGGTAGTGTTCGAGGGAGCGCCTCGAAGGAGGGAATCTCCCTTCTCAATTAAGAGAAGGGAGATTTAATCGCCTAGCCGCGGCTCTAAGCGTTTTCGAAGGTTGTCGAAGATCTTATCCTTAATCTGTCGAACCCGTCCGTGGCTCAGTCCATACTGTCTTGAGAGCTCGCGCATCGAGATGGGCTCGCCGTTAAAGCCATAGTGTGACTCAAGGATGTCGAGCTCTCTTGGGTTGAGCTTGCCAAGAAAAGTTTTTACGACGCTCTCTCGTTCCAAGGCCAGAAGGGAGGAGTCGGGATTCGTATCTCGGTGGTCTTGAATCTCGTCTGACGCTTCAGTGAACTCTTGCGCGATGGTAAGCATCGAGTCCGCGATGTCCATCGATATTCCAAACTTGCTTGCGATCTCCTCAATGCTGGGTCGGTTGCCTGGCTGTTCTAGGTAATGTTTGACTCGATGAAGTGTCGCGGAGAGGGGATATGCCAGGCGAATGACTTCCCCCGGGGGGGGCATCTCATCTTGCAGTGCTTTTCGAATGTAGAAAGGAGCGTAAGAGCTGAATCGAAATCCAAGGGCGGGCTCGAACCGTTCGATCGCTTTCAAGAGTCCAAGCCTTGCGGCTTGGCGATAGTCGTTGAGCCGCCCAGCCGGAGTTCTCATGTACCCCTGAAGGTTCCGCGCCAGTCCGTCGTTTCGCTCCGCAAGATTGTTTCGAATGTCGGTGTATTTCTCCCTCTCAGAGTTCATCGATGAGATTAAGCGCTTGGTCTCAGAGGCATTGCCTCCGAAAGCCTTTCGTAAATTTTGGACTAGCGCGTTGGTTGCCTCCAGAGTGCGTGGAGCTATTTCGAGATCCCGAAGTGTCGTCCATTCTCGTGAAATCGCGCACGACCGTGTTAGCGCGTCCTCGGGTGTCATCGGAAAGCGATTCAATTGCCCCGCGAGAAGCTGCTTTGCGTGAGGAGTTGAATTCGTTTGCGTCTCTTCGTGTAAGGTTCGAAGTGTTGGAAGCGCCTCCTTTAATTGGCGCAAACACTCGGGGGCTTTCTCGTGAGTGGTATGTACCCAGCGCATGGGAGAAATATTGTGTTCAACAATTCTTTCAAATGTGGAGATTCGTTCTTGTTGGATTATCGGGAATGAATGGAGCGCCAGCCAAAAGGAGTCTCGATGAGCTGTCATCCCTTGGATTGGTGAGCGACCGCGACTTGAAGCTCGTTGAGGCTGTTGATGGCGGGAAGGCTGAAGGTGTGAAGCTTGCGGAGGTTTGTGTCGGGGAAGTTTACTCTGTGAAGCAAGATGCTCTTGTTGCCGAGGTGGCAGGGCGCATGGCTGATGACACGTTAGGATCTGCCGTTGTCGAAGATGATCGTGGTCATGTGATTGGGATTGTCACAGCTGTCGATCTCTGCCGAGTATTGAGCACGATGCTCAAGGCCTAAGTCGGGTCCGGTAACTACCTAAATCCCTTATATCTTTAGACTACTGATGCCATGAGCTTGCTTTTGCCAACATAGGCATCAGTAGTCTATAGTTCTTGCGGGTTTATCCACTGCCGCGATCCCCCTACACATAGTGTCGCTTGCAAGTTGGATTCCGGAGCAGCCCACCCGGTTGTACGCGTAGTAGAGAGACATACATGAAAGAGGTTCGTACACGATTTGCGCCGTCTCCGACGGGCTTCCAGCACGTTGGTGGTTTTCGCACTGCCTTCTACGCTTACCTGTTGGCAAAACACTTCGGAGGAAAATTCCTTCTTCGCGTGGAAGATACCGATCGTGAGCGCACTGTTCCAGGCGCGATTCGATTTGTGATCGATGAGCTTAAGTGGTTCGGTATTGATTTTGATGAGGGGCCAAGCAAGGCAGACCTTCAAGCATTAGGGGAAGATTGGGAAGGGGCGCCAGACATCGGAGGCCCAGTTGGTCCGTATGTTCAGAGTCTTCGTCTTCCACGATACAAAGAAGTTGCTGAGCAGCTCGTCGCTTCGGGTCACGCATATAGGTGTGACTGTACTCCTGAGATGCTTGAGCGAGAGCGAAATGAGCAGATGGCTCGACGAGAGCTTCCTGGTTACTCCGGATACTGTCGCACTCGAAATGTTCCAGCGGATAAGCCGCATGTAGTCCGATTCAAGATGCCAACGAAACGTTCGGTTAGTTTCGTTGACGCTATCCGAGGAAAAGTTCAGTGGGACACGATTCCTCTCAAGGATACTGTTCTTTTGAAGAGTGATGGGTTTCCTACCTATCACTTGGCGGTTGTGTGTGATGACCACGACATGAATATTACCCATGCTTTGCGTGGCATTGAGTGGCTCTCGTCGACCCCGATTCACCTTCTGCTTTATGAAGCTCTTGGATGGGAGCCCGTAACGTTCGCTCATCTTCCTGTCGTAAACGGTACTGATGGAAAGAAGCTTTCAAAGCGCCACAACGCCACGAACTCAAAGGAGCTTCGCGACCAGGGGTATTTGCCGGAGGCGATCATGAATTTCGTGACGCTCATTGGCTGGGCACCTGGAGAGGGCAGCGATCAGGAGGTCTTCACCCGCGAGGAGCTCATTCAGAAGTTCTCTTTGCAGGGAGTTAACGAGTCGAGCGGCGTATTCGATCCGGTCAAGCTTCAGTGGATGAATGGTCTCTACATCCGAAAGCTTCCGGTGGAAGAGTTCATGAAACGGTGTCAGCCGTTCCTCGATAAGGAGGGCGTTTCGGTTCCTCAAGAGCAGTTTGCCGCTCTCGCCGCTCATGTGCAGGAGCGCGTGAAGACCCTCACGGAAGTGGCGAGCATGATTGACTTCCTCATGGATAGGCCGCTTGAGCGACAGATGGACGCTATGCTCGGCAAGGGCATGGATAACGAGAAGGCGCGGCAAGTTTTGAACCTCTCTTTGGAGCGATTGGGCCCTCTTGCTGATTTCTCGGTTGAGGCGATTGACCAAACGTTACGGGGGGTTGCGACTGAGCTAGGCTTGAAGCCAGGACCTGCCTTTGTGGCGCTTCGTATCGCCGTGACGGGTAAGACTATAACCCCGCCTCTCTTTGAATCATTTGCAGTCCTTGGGAGGGATAGGGTACTATCCCGCATCCGGGAGACCCTTGAGTTGTTACCACAGTAAGGAAGTAAAGGTCGTATGAAAGCTAAAGACGTTCGTAAGGGCACAGTTATTATCTATAAGAACACGCTTCATAGCGTCATGGATTTCCATCACCATACGCCCGGTAACCTTCGCGCGATGGTTCAGATGAAGCTTCGTAACCTGGTGAATGGAACTCAAGTTGAGCACCGATTCAGCTCTACTGAGGATATCGAGACCGCAGATGTATTCCAGCAGAAGGGGACCTACCTGTACGCAGATGGGAACGGCTTCCACTTCATGAACGCGGAGACCTACGAGGAGGTTACGATCACTCCAGAAATGATCGGTGATGGCCAGTACTACCTTAAAGAGGGTATGGAAGTTCAGCTCTCCATGCACGACGAGAATCCGATCGGTATTCAGCTTCCTCAGACCGTAGTGCTTGAGGTTGTTGACACAGAGCCCGGTATTAAAGGCGCAACGGCGACCAACTCTCCTAAGCCCGCCAAAATGGAGACAGGGTTGCAGCTCACGGTTCCTCAGTTCGTCAACATTGGCGATCAGATCATCGTCAAGACCGATACTGGTGAATACCTTAGCCGAGCGTAGCTTCGGAGATTGCTTATGAAACGCCCGATGACCCCGCGAGGTTACAACTCGCTCAGAGCAGAATTGATGAGACTCAAGGCGATGCGTCCAGAGATAGCTCGCATGATCGAGGTGGCGCGGGGGCACGGAGACCTCTCCGAGAACGGTGACTACGACGCCGCTAAGGAGAAGTCGGGAATGACCGAAGCGAAGATTCGAGATATCGAGGCTCGTCTCGCTATGGCTGAGGTGATCGACCCACGGAAGTTGGGAACCCCAAGCCGTGTTGTGTTCGGCTCCAGTGTGAAGATTGAGGATCTCGACAGCGGCGACAAGAAGGTCTTGAGTATTTATGGCGCCGAAGAGACCGATATTGAGAAGGGGTGGATCTCGTTCGAAGCCCCCCTTGGCAAAGCTCTCATCGGTAAGGAAGAGGGCGATGTAGTAAAGGTTCCACTTCCCGGTGGCGCGCGCGAGTACGAAGTTCTTGAAATTTTTGTGAGCTACGAAGAGACCGACGCTGTTGTCTCGGAGTAGTGTTGCGCGTTGTAAGCGACGGCGTGGAATTCTGGAGGGCAGGCGGCCTCGCCGGCCGCTGGTACAAATGCTACCGTTTCCTCTGATTGAACCAGAATATTAATTATTTCCGTGCTCTCGTAATATTCGTACCCGCGGCCGGCGAGGCCGCCGGCCCTCCAATGTTCGCGCACGCTGTCTACGTTTCCTCTATATTGTGTGCGTTTTTCGAAGCCTGTGTTAATCTTTTGCCGTGATTTCCCAAGAGAGCATCGAGCGCGTAAAGACGTCGGCCAACATCGTTGAGGTCGTTTCGGAGACTGTTAAGCTCCGGCGTGCCGGGATGTATTATTCTGGGCTCTGTCCTTTTCACTCGGAGCGCTCTCCTTCTTTTTTCGTCCGCGAATCGACTAACTCCTATCACTGTTACGGGTGTGGCGCGTCTGGAAGCGTGATCTCGTTCGTCATGGCGATGAGAGCTATGACGTTTCCTGACGCGGTCGAGTATCTCGCGAGTCGCTCTGGGATCGAGTTAAAGCACGAGAACACCAAGAGAGCGGGGCCGTCAGTTGATCGTGAAAAGCTCTTTGATGTCTGTCGAATCGCGCACCTCTTCTTTCGAAAGTCTCTGCTGCAAGTAAAGAATGGACAGGGTGAGTTTAAGAAGGTTGGGGAATACCTAAAGAAGCGAGGACTCTCGGCGGACGCGATAAACGAGTTCGGTATTGGATATAGCCCTAATCAGCGAGGGGTTCTCATAGAGGTCCTCAAGCAAAACGGGATCAAGGAAGAGGTTATGCTCCAGTCGGGCTTGGTACGTCGACGTGAGAACGGGGACCTCTACGAGCTTTTTCGAGGTCGTCTGATCTTCCCGATTTTCGTTGACTCCAAGCGCATCGCCGGCTTCGGCGGGCGACTGGTGCCAGGCGTTATGGAGCCGGCTTATGAGGCTCAGTCTCCGAAATACGTTAACTCGCCCGAAACTCCGATTTATCAGAAGAGTAGGACGATATTCGGGCTACCCCAAGCGATGAGCGCGATTCGTGAACTCGGTGAGGTGTATCTTGTTGAAGGCTACATGGACGTTGTTGGGCTCTCGATGCGTGGAGTTCATAACGTAGTCGCGTGCTGTGGAACCGCGATGACGGAGCAGCATGTTAAACGCCTGGCGGGAGTTTGTAATCGCGTGCACCTGCTCTTCGACGGTGATGGCGCGGGGCGCGGCGCGGCCGCCAAATCATTTAATGTGGCGCGTAACGCTGAAATCGATGTAACCGCGTGCTTCCTTCCCGATGGAGTTGATCCGGATGACTTCGCCTCTCAACACGGGGAAGGAGCGGGACAGGCGCTTCGTGAGTTGCCGAAAGCGGAACTTATTGATGTGTATGTAGACGGTTTGTTGTCTCGCTATGGGTGCTCCGAGAGTGAGAAGCCAGGTCCTAATCTTTTAGGAAAGGTGTGCGACGAAGTGGCAAAGGCTCTCGCGGGCGTTGAGCGAGAGGTTGTTCGTTCGGGGCTCATCACTCGAGCGGCGCGACGTCTGGGAGTTGAAAACAAGCAACTAGAGAAGTTGATCGGCGGAGCGTCGACGAAGACAAAAGGGGCTACAACAGTCGAGAAGGCGCCGGTTGAGGCAAAGGCTTCTGCCCAACTGGCTACCCCTGAGGGGAGAAAGGCGAGCGCCGGCCCTCGGGAGCTTCAGAGTTTGCCCCGCCTCGACCTCGATATCCTGCGGTGCGTCATGGTCATGAAGGGAGAGCTGGTCCAGTCCCTCCTCAAAACGCCGGAGATGTGTGAAGGTTTACAGCCAGAGACTATCCGGTTTGCGACGGTGTTCGGGGAGCTTTTGGGGGAGCGTCCGGACGATGAGGAGTATCAGCGCCGGGCCACGAAGGAGCTCCTACAGTCGTTGGGGCCGCCATGGGTAGCCCTCTGGAAGGAGGCTTACAAGATGGTCGAAGCGGGCGTAACTATGCGAGACCTGTACCAAGGAAGCGTAATTGCCCTCCGTCGGGAGAAGCTCAAAGGGCTCCTCGCCGAGTGTCAAAAAGAGCTCTTGGAGGGTGATCTTGGGCCGGAGGATCAGCTTCAGGTTTCAGAGAGGATTCGGACCTTAAAGAACCAGATAGACAGCTGTGCTCGGGGGGTAGACCTCTAGGCCTCAAATAGCTAATATCTCACGATCCTTTCCCCGGGCGTGGTCACTAGCGGCCGACTGAAAGGTGATGAAAAAAGTTTTCGATCGCGGAAGCGTATGTGGGACTAACACGTGCGTGACGCGAGGGAAGCGGTGATCAGTACCTACGACACTTGTACGTTGTGAGGACTGTGACGCGCGAGGACGATCGTGGAAACACGATCATGACTAATACACGTGGAGTTGCGGTGGTAGTTCGAAAGAAAAGTGGAGCAAGTCGCGGAAAAGTTCTTCGAAAAGCGGGAAGCAAGCCGAAGGCCAAAGCTGCTCTTAAGAAGGGATTGAAGAAGGGGCTCTCCAAGCGATTGAAGGCGCGCAACGTGCGCGTGACCCTCAAGAAAAATTCAACCCTGAAAGCGGCCGCTCGTGAGCGACTAAAGTCCGCTTCGAACACGAAGGCTGAGCAATCAAATCCAGCTCCAACAAAGAAGGTTGGTAGTGAGAAGAAGACGATCGCTCCAGTGATCTCTGCAGGCTCGGCTGCGAAGAAGCTTCAGCCTGTCGCCGCGATCAGTGAAGCTAAACCTCTTACGAAACCTCTTACGAAGCCTCTTACGAAGCCGCTTACAAAAGAGCCCCGAAAAGGGCGAGACGGAGAGAAAGAGGGAATGGATCGAGATCTCGTTGTCGCGGATCTCGATGACGGTTTGCAGGAGTTGACCGGTTTTGAGGTGAGCGTTGAGGCTGATCTCGGAGATATTGATAGCGCCATCGACCTGAAAGAGCGTGGCGATATTGAAAGCCGCATCAATCGCCTCCTTGAGATCGGTAAAGAGAAGGGATACCTCACGATGGATGAGGTAAACGAAGCTCTCGCCGGCGAGGTGATGTCAGAAGACCAGGTCGATGAAGTTATCGCTAACTTCGGTGAGCACGATATCGATATCATTGAGGCTCCCGCTGATTCTCGAGAAGAGGAAGGTGAGGCTCCTGCGGGTGGAATAGAGCCTCCCGCTGAGGTTATCGACGCTGGTTCGCTTGGGCGCAGCACTGACCCTGTTCGTCAGTACCTCCGAGAGATGGGAAATGTAAGCCTTCTTACCCGAGAAGGAGAGGTGGAGATCGCCAAGCGTATAGAGTCTGGTCTCCTCGCGGTTCGTGAGCAGTTGCTCAAGCAGCCAATTTCTATCGAGTACGTGTCGAATCTTTTCGATCTGGTGAAGGCGGATCAGATTCGTCTTCGCGATCTCTTCGCCGAGGATGACGCTGAGGCGGAGGCCGGAAAAGAAGAGGAGGAAGAGGAAGAGGAGGAGCCAAAGTTCGACGAGGATGGCCAGGAGATCGCTCCGAAGCCAACACCTCAGAACGAAGAGGATGAGGCTCAGAAGAAGAAGTTCCTCGCTCGCTCGGCGCCATACAAGAAGGCGGTCAAGGATACCAAGACTCTGTACGAAGAGCTCCTGGAGCTCCCTGTGGAGAAGCGTATCGATTCTGATCGAGAGAAGAAGTTTCAGAAGATTCTCTCAAAGAACGCCGCTAAGATTGAGGAGCTCAATCTAAACCAGAAGCAGTTCCATAAGATGATTCAGCTCGTGAAGGACGCTGATGAGGAGTGTCGCGCCATTCTTCGTGGAATCGACATGGCCGCTCGTAAATTGGGCACCACCTCTGACGAGCTCGCTGATTCGCTGACAGATCTTTTATCAGCTGACCAGGTGGCCGTTAAACGCGCTGGTAAGCGTCTCAAGCTTAAGAGTACCGATCTCAAGCATTGGGAGGAGCCACTTCGTCGCGCGCACGGTTCGATTCGCGCGCTTGAAGAGCGAGTGATGATGAGTCTCTCTCGTTTCGGCGAGAGCGTTCGCATCTTGAAGGATGGAGAGGTTCGCGCTCGTTTGGCGAAGGACCAGCTCATTGAGGCCAACCTTCGTCTTGTAGTCTCTATCGCTAAAAAATACACGAACCGTGGTCTTCAGTTCCTTGACCTCATCCAAGAGGGAAATATCGGATTGATGAAGGCGGTTGATAAGTTCGAGTACCAGCGTGGTTATAAGTTCTCCACGTACGCGACCTGGTGGATCCGTCAGGCTATCACTCGAGCGATCGCTGATCAGGCGCGAATCATTCGTATTCCTGTTCACATGATCGAGACGATCAACAAGCTTGTGCGAACATCTCGACAACTTGTTCAAGAGCTTGGCCGTGAGCCAACTCCAGAAGAGATCGCGGCGAAGATGGAGATTCCTATCGATAAGGTCCGTAAGGTTCTTAAGATCGCTAAGGAGCCTATCTCTCTCGAGACCCCGATCGGAGAGGAGGAAGATTCTCATCTCGGAGATTTCATCGAGGATAAGCGCGTCGTATCCCCAGCGAACGCTGTCGTTAACATGAACCTTCAAGAGCAGACGAGAAAAGTTCTCGCGACGCTCACTCCACGAGAAGAGAAGGTTCTTCGTATGCGTTTCGGAATCGGCGAGAAGAGTGATCACACCCTTGAGGAGGTTGGTCAAAACTTCGACGTTACTCGTGAGCGTATTCGGCAGATCGAGGCGAAAGCTCTTCGAAAGCTTCGTCATCCGAGCAGAAGCAAGCGTCTCCGCGGTTTCATGGATAAGTAGCCTTTACAAAGGATCCCTGATGAAGAGAGCGCTGGTCGCCTTTGTCGTGCTGGTGGTGGGGTGCGGTCGATACAAGCCGCCCCTTCCCCCAGAGATGTTCGCCCCGAAAGCGGTGGATCCTTTTGTCGTCACCGCTCGCCCCGATGGCGTGCAGTTCGCGTGGACAGGCTCTGACGAGGATCGCCGTGGAAAGGAGCTCAAGTTCGTCGATGGGTACGCTATTCAGCGTAAGACGATTGAGGAGACTGGCGATGAGACGAATCCAAAGATTACCTTCGAGACTCTTGGTTTTGTAAAAGATACGCACGTCCTTAAGCGCGAAGAATTGCGCAAAGAGGCTCGCGCGGAAGGGAAGATCGGTCGAACGGTCGAGGCTCCAGGTGAGTTGATGCAGTTCTCCTATCTCGACCAGACAGCTCAGAACGGAAAGACCTACCTCTATCAGGTGGTTCCTCAAAACCAGGGCGGCATTGATGGTGTTGTGCGCCAGGTATATCGCGTCATTTTCAAGGGAACGTCCAGCGATATTACCGTTCTTCCATCTCAAGAGGTTCTTGAGGATGAGAACAAGTTGGATGATCCAGGCTCTCTGTCGTAGGACTCCGATTCCTGCCGAGTTTCTTTGATTTTTTGTAGTTGGCGCGTTACCGTTGGGGCGTTGTTTCGCCGTAACGTTTAGTAATCCGAACGCGTAAGCACACTGACAGGATGGTCTCATGACGACGCCACGCTCGCTCTCCCTTCGAGGTATTTATACCGCCCTCATTACGCCATTTACGAAAGACGGAAGTGTCATTGATAAAGATTCGTTAGCGAAGCTTCTCGATGTGCAGATCTCCGCTGGGGTGTCAGGCGTTGTCGCGTGTGGCTCAACCGGTGAGGCGGCGACCCTTTCCGATAAAGAGTACGCGGAGGTTGTAGGGTTTGTTCGAGATCGAACAAAAGGGAAGCTCCCTTGTGTGGCTGGTATCTCCGTAAGCGCGACGGCTCGAGCCGTTGAATTAGGAAAGTTCGCTTCTGAAATTGGATGTGATGGTGTGCTCGTCGCGACACCGCCGTACAACAAACCCTCTCAGCAGGGGATAGTAGAGCATCTGAAAGCTGTGAAGGCGGCGTCTGGACTTCCCGTAATCGCATACAATATTCCGGGGCGCAGTGGCGTGGCGATCCACGCCGCTACTCTTGGTCAGTTGAGTCACGAAGGGGTTATTCTTGGCGTTAAGGAGTCTTCGGGATCTGTGGACGCTCTCGCTGACACGATGAACGCCGTGAAGCCAGATTGTCAGGTTGTTTCAGGTGATGATTCTCTCTTATTGGCTGTTCTCGCCTACGGTGGAACGGGAGCGATCGCCGCGGGGTCGAATGTTCTTCCGAAAGAGTTTGTCGAGTTGTGTGACGCGTTCGCCGCTGGTGATTGTAAAAACGCGAAGGATATTCAATTGTCCCTTCTCACTCGGATTCGCTCACTCTTCGTTGAGTCCAATCCAGTTCCGGTAAAGGCGGTGCTCGCTCTCCAAGGTGTTATCGCTCACCCAACTGTCCGACTGCCGCTGACGCCGCTCGCGCCAGCTAGTCTTGAGCGAGTGAAGAAGGAGTTCTCTCTATGAGGCGTATAGCTGTTGTTGGCGCAAGTGGTCGAACGGGGCGATGGGTGCTATCCGCGTTGACGGCTAATCCTCATGTGTCTTTGCACTCCGCAATCGTTTCCCCCCGTTCGAATGTTATGGGCCAGAAGATTGAGGGGACTGGCGTCGTGTATTCGTCCGATCTCTCGGTGATTGAGGGGGCTGATGGGGTCATCGAATTCGCCACGCCGGACGTATCCGCGAACGTGGTGGATGCCTGCGTGCGATATAGAAAGCCATTGTTGGTGGCTACCACTGGTCATTCAGACGAGCAGCGTAAGGCGCTTACTGACGCGGCTAAAAAGATCCCGCTCTGTATCGCCCCAAATACATCCGTAGGAGCTACCGCGCTTGGCATGGCCGCACGATATCTTAAGAAGGTACTCGGTGAGTCGTTTGATGTCGAGGTGATGGAGATTCACCACCGCATGAAAAAAGATGCTCCCTCGGGTACCGCAAAGGGGCTCGTCGCTGGGCTCGTTGAGGATGACCGGACCGTGGTTTTCGGGCGAGAAGGGGAGAGGCGGCCGGGTGAGGTCGGGGTTGTT
This sequence comes from Deltaproteobacteria bacterium, assembly GCA_947488865.1. Classification (GTDB taxonomy): domain Bacteria; phylum Bdellovibrionota_C; class UBA2361; order UBA2361; family OMII01; genus OMII01. The sequence continues at coordinate 66,107 of CANLCB010000001.1, forward strand.
TCGCTCCGCGGAGGGGATGTTCCTGGCGACCACACCATTTATTTCTTGGGAGAAGGGGAGCGTATCGAGCTCACCCATCGGGCGCAAAATCGGGAGATCTTTGGTAGAGGCGCGGTCACATTGATGTGTCGTTTGACTGAGCTGCCAGCGGGGTTTTACTCCGTGCAAGAGCTCCTTCTCAGTGGAGCGGCGTAGTAGCGGCGACTTCCTAACGCCTGTTTAAAGCGAATCGTCAATGCTTTTTTTGCGCGGTCGCCGCTCAGGTTCGGATCGAAAGTGCATTAAAAATAGTACGTTGCGCAGTAGGGTTCCCCCTGTTATACACCCCGAATAAGGCTATAAAACGTCATTGCGCTAGAGGCTCTTTGGTCGTTAAATGCCTACGCATGTGGTGACAAGGTGTTTGTTTTTGCCTGGCCCAGCGACAATTCAATTACAAGTCAGGATTTGCACACTATGAAGCGCGAGAAATCAAATTACATGATCCAGTCGGTGTCTCATGCTCTCGACGTACTCGAGGAGCTTTGTAAAGCGGCTGGAGAGGTTGGCGTAACGGAGCTTTCCAAGCGCCTCAAGCTGCACAAGAACAATGTATTCCGTCTCCTCGCTACTCTTGAGTTGCGTGGCTATGTTGATCAGAACAAGGAGACTGAGGATTACCGCCTTGGTGTGAAGGCTCTCCAGATGGGGCAGTCGTACCTCACGCAGAGTTCGCTCGTTGGTCGCGGATTGCCAATCATTAAGACTCTCTCTGAGGCTACTGGAGAGACTGTGAGCATCGCGGTTCTTCAGGCTGGTAACGTTCAGTTCCCTGTGAGCATTGAGTCGAAGCGTCCAGTAAAGGCCGCGCCTCGAATTGCTATCTCATTCCCAGCTAAGATGAACGCGGCGGGCCGCCTTCTTACGGCACAGCTCTCTGATATGGCCCTTAATGACATCCTCGCTGGAAATACAGTTCAGGACGTCGCTATCCGAAATCAATTGGTAGAGCTCCGTTCGACAGGGCAGATCATTGATCGTGGAGCGATCGAAGCTGATGTAGTTTCGATCTGTAAGATCGTTCGTGGCAACAACAATGAAGTTGTTGGCGCAATTGAGGTCCTTGTTCCTCAGTACCGCGCTAAGATCGACGCGATTATGCCTAAGATTGAGGAGGCTGCAACTGCGCTCTCTACAGCTCTTGGCGCTACTCGTTCCACGGCTCCGACAATTGAGAAGGAGATTGTTGCCCCTTCTTCCACTCCGCAGCCAACTACTCCGCTTCCGGCAGGGACACAGCCTCAGCCGATTGCGGGCGGTGTGGCCCGAGTAATGAAGTAACTCAATAGAGTAAGCTTCTTGGGGCCCCTCACAAGGGGCCCCTTTCATTTGTGTACTAGAAAATAGAAAGTCCTATGGTTTCCTTTGGTTTGACCGAAGAGCAACAATCGCTCAAAGAGATCGCCGCTCGTTTTGCCGTGGATAAAATTCGCCCCGTGGCGGCCGCGCTTGATGAGCGCTCCGAATTTCCATCCGCCCTTATTAAGGAGGGACATAGCCTTGGTCTTATCAATCTGACTCTTCCAGCGGAGCTTGGCGGTAGTGGATTGGGGCTTTTTGACGCTTGTCTTGTTATTGAGGAGATCGCGTGGGGATGTTCAGGGTTTGCGACCTCGATGGTCGCCAATGATCTCGCGCTGACGCCTATTAGGATTGGAGCGACGGAGGATCAGAAGAAGCGATTCTTGGAGCCCGTTATTACGAGTGGGCAGCTTGCTTCCTTCTGTCTTACAGAGCCAGGCGCTGGCTCGGACGCGGCAGGTCTTCAGACTACGGTTGAGGATGGTGGCGATTGCTGGATCTTGAACGGCTCAAAGCAGTGGATCACAAACGCCGGACACGCTTCTCAGTATACGGTTTTCGCGACGCACGATCGAACAAAGCGTGCCAAGGGGATCTCATGTTTCGTAGTTCCTCGCTCTACTCCAGGTATCGAGGTTGGTCACCACGAGAACAAGATGGGGCAGCGTTGCTCTGATACGTGTCGAGTAACCTTCGATAATGTTCGAGTTCCTAAAGATCATCTCATCGGCGCTCAGGGAGAGGGGTTTAAGATCGCGATGCAGACACTCGACGCAAGTCGTCCGCTTACAGCGGCTATCGCTGTGGGTATTGGTCGAGCCGCGCTTGAGCACGCTGTGGCGTACTCCAAAGAGCGCAAGCAGTTCGGAAACGCGATTAGTTCCTTCCAGGGAATTCAATTTATGCTTGCCGATATGGCGACAGGAGTCGAGGCGTCTCGAATGCTGACATGGCGGTCCGCTTGGTTGCTCGATCAGGGGAAGACAGCCTCGATCGAATCGAGCATGGCGAAGCGCCTCAGTGCTGATACCGCGATGAGTGTGGCGACTGACGCTGTACAGATTTATGGAGGGTACGGTTACACCAAGGAGTACCCTGTAGAAAAACTCATGCGAGACGCGAAGCTGCTTCAGATTTACGAAGGTACTAGTCAGGTGCAGCGTATCGTCATCGCGCGAGAGCTTCTCAAGTAACTGGGGGAGGTTCGTATGGCCGCAACGTTCGATAAAGATGGCGCGATGGATCGGGTCGATGGAGATGTTGAGCTCTTAAAGAGCCTCATCGATATCTGCAAAGTGCAGTGCAAGTCGCGGCTGGGGGCCATGGAGAATCTTCTCAGAAACGAAAGCATCGGCGGCATCGCCTCTCATGCGCACGCGATCAAGGGGAGCTTGGGTAATGTCGGGGCGGAGTCGGCTTCGGCGGTTGCGGCTCGACTAGAGGCTGCCGCTAAAGAGGAGGACGAAGGTGAGGTTTCCTCCCTCCTGGCATCGCTGCAAGTCGAGGTGGATGAGTTCTTCGAGGTCGCGGACGAGGAGTTGTCCTAGGTTGGGGGGCTCCTGTGAGGGTACTCTAGCTTGGGGCTTGTCTGGCGCGTGATAAAACCAAACCACAGCCTCTTAAAGAAGCTCCTTACGGTAGGGGTTGAGTTGATATAAGCGAAGCGGCTGCTTTACGCAGCGATAGCTGTCGATATCTGGCGAAGGGTTTGAACTCCTTGGCCGGTTATCTGCCATACCTTCGAGGTGAAGTCTCCCTCGGGGAATGGAGAGACCAACTTCTGTCCCTCAAGAATGAAGAGGAATCTTTGAGTCTCTTTCTCGTCACGGAGGCCGCTCAATTCAGCAATCTCGTTAATTTGGAGTCGTCGAGGCTCAACATTAAGAGCTGAAGACTCAGGCGCGAGAGCGCTCAGAATTTGAATCTGGCTGACCGAAGAGGGCGAGAGACGCTTCTTTTTGCCACCTGCTGCTGTTTCCATAACTGGACCTCCTCGGGTACATCGAAATAAAGCTCTTTTGAGCGGTGCCTGAGTATACGTCCGGAGGTCGGAATAGGCAAATTCCGAGGGGGGAAAAGAGTCGTTTTTTCCGGCTCAGTTTGGCGGCACGGCATAGACGAACGGAAGGGTCAAGTTCTCGAAATCAGGAGAAATAAAGCACCCATGAGCCCTCTTTGTGCCGTTGCTAGTTAGCGGTGCTTACGATACATAAAGGGCCAATATGGTTGATACGAAAGAAAAGGTGTCGGAGCTGCAAAGTATCCTTACCCAGGAGTGCGGCGCAGCTATCAAAGAAAGCACTGTCGAGCTCGGAGATCTTGTAGTCCGAGTGGCCCCAGAACAGATCTTTGAGGTTCTGAAGAAGTGCAAAGAATCAAAATCATTGGGGTTCAATCTGCTCGCGGATATCACCGCGGTTGATTGGCTCGATTCTCAGCCCGAGCGGTTTGAGGTGGTGTATCAACTTTTAAGCCTCTCAAAGTTGTGGCGACTCACCGTTAAAGTTTCTCTTTCTGAGGGCAAGCCTGAATTGGCGTCGGCCGCTCCTCTTTGGAATGGAGCGAACTTTCTCGAGCGTGAAGTATTTGACATGTTCGGCATCACATTCCTAGGGCATCCAGACCTTCGTCGTATCCTTTTGTACCCTGAGTTTGTAGGTCATCCACTTCGCAAGGACTATCCCGTTCAAGGTAAGCAACCTCGCATTCCTCTTCGCGCTCCAGAAGTTGAGAACACCGCGCGTCGAATGCTTCGCCCAGATCTCGTTACCATTCGCCCGAAGCCACGCTCGTCGAACGACAAGGAGCAATCAGCCGCCAAGTAATTGGTTTCCGCGAAGCACGCGAGGACATGTAGAGATTTTATGACAGACAAGAAACTTCTAGAGGTCGATTTCGGAGTTGGTGGTATTACCACTGACATGCGACCACGCCCCCTTGGCGATGATCTGCATTCAGACACAATGGTGGTGAATCTTGGCCCCGCGCATCCGGCGACTCACGGTACCGTCCGTATTGTCGCCGAGATGTCTGGCGAGAAGATCGTAGATGCCGACGTTGAGGTTGGGTATCTCCACCGAGGTTTTGAGAAGATGTCCGAGACAGTGGATTACAACCAAGTAATGCCATACACCGATCGTCTGAACTACGTATCTCCCGCGATCAACAATTTCGGCTGGTGCTTGACGATTGAGAAGCTTCTCGGAATCGAGGTTCCAAAGAGAGCTCAATACATTCGAGTTCTCCTTTCAGAGATTTCGCGAGTCGCGGATCACCTCACCTGCTTGGGCGCTTCGGCGATGGAGCTCGGAGCTTTTACCGTCATGTTGTACATGATGGAGGCTCGAGAGGATCTTTGGGATCTGATTGAGGACGTCACTGGCGCGCGCCTTACAGTGTCGTACGGCCGTGTGGGAGGAGTGAAGGATGATCTGACCGCCGACTTCGGGCCGAAGATGGCGGAAGCGTTCAAGAAGGTGCGCACGCACTTGGTAAACTGCGACAGACTTCTCACTCGCAATCGAATCTTCATCGACCGTATGTGTGACATCGCTGTGCTCACGGCCGAAGAGGCTATGAGCTACAGCCTCACCGGACCAATGCTTCGAGGCTCGGGCGTGAATTACGATGTTCGTAAGGCGTTCCCATATTCCAGCTACGAAGATTTCGACTTCGAGGTTCCGCTAGGTTCGAAGGGTGACAACTACGATCGGTTCCTTGTTCGTTTCGCGGAGATGGAGCAATCGCTTCGTATTTGCGAACAGGCTATCGCGCGTATTCCAGATGGCGCCATTGCTGTTAGCGATCCTCATGTCGTTCTCGCTCCGAAGGATGAGGTGTACAACTCTATCGACGGAATGATTAATCACTTCGAGCTTGTCATGTACGGCGTAAAGCCACCGAAAGGATCGGTGTACCACGCTGTTGAGGGAGCGAACGGTGAGTTGGGCTTCTACGTTGTTTCGGATGGAACTGGCAAGCCCTATCGAGCGCACGTGCGTTCTCCGAGCTTTATTCATATGGGTTCGATGAAAAAGATGCTCCTAGGAGCTAATATCTCAGACCTCGTACCAACATTTGGAATGATCAACATGATAGGTGGTGAGTGTGACCGATAACGGACAGGTATTTCATATCAATGCGCGAGCGTCATCGGCCTCTCGCGAGCCAGTAGTTTTCTCGGCTGCGGCTGAGAAACGAGCTGATGAGGTCATCGCTCAATATCCTCAAAAGCGCTCAGCGGTGATGCCTCTGCTCTACATCGCGCAGGAGGAGACGAAGTTCGTCACACAGCAGGCCGTTGATTGGGTCGCGTCAAAACTTGATATGCCTCCGGTTCAGGTATGGGAGGTCGCGACCTTCTACACCATGTATTACAAGAAGCCGGTTGGGCAGTACCACGTTCAGATCTGCCGTACCTTGCCATGCGCTCTTCGCGGAGCTCGCAAGGTCTCGGAGTACTTCCACAAGCGTCTAGGATTGCAGCCAGGCGAAATTTCCAACGATGGAATGTGGAGCTTTGAGGAAGTTGAGTGCCTCGGTTCCTGCGGCACCGCTCCAATGTGTCAGATCAACGACGTGTTCTTTGAGAATCTGACGGATGAGAAACTTGATGTCATCGTAAGTCGAATCGAGAAAGAGCAACCAGACCTTCGGTTCTCCACCATCAGAGATGAGTTGGGAGCGGGGCTCGCTGGATCTCCAAAGTCTGAAATCATTCAATCGTAGAGCGTAAACCATGTCTGACGCAGGGGCTCAAAAACAACCAGAACTCGTAAATATCCAGATTGATGGCAAGGCCACTCAGGTGCCGAAAGGTACCAACCTCATCGAGGCCGCCAAGACCATCGGCGTTGATATTCCTCACTACTGTTATCATCCGCACCTCTCGATAGCTGGAAACTGCCGTATGTGTCAGATATCGGTGAAGGGGCAACCGAAGATGACGATCGCGTGCAATACCCCAGCCGCCGAGGGGATGGAAGTCGCTACGCATCACTCAAGCAAAGAGGTTGCTGACGCTCAGGCGGCTACCCTTGAGTTCATCCTCATCAATCACCCTCTTGATTGCACGGTGTGTGACCAAGCGGGGCATTGCAAATTGCAAGACTACCATTTCGAGTACAACGCCCGTTCGAGCCGATTCTTAGAGAATAAGGTTCACAAGATTAAGGCGCTTCCACTCGGGCCAAATGTCGTCCTTGACGGCGAGCGGTGCATTATGTGCACACGTTGTATCCGTTTCTGTGATGAGATTACGGGCACCTCAGAGCTCGGAATGCTTAACCGTGGAGACCAGTCCGTGATCGCGGTGAGCCCTGGTCGAGAGCTCGACAATCCACTTTCAGGTTCTGTGGTTGATCTTTGTCCTGTAGGCGCTCTTACCCATCGCAAGTGGCGCTTCACCACCCGTATTTGGTTCACAAAGCAAACGGATTCGATCTGTACTGGCTGCTCCACCGGTTGCAACGTCAAGGTGGCTGAGCGAGATGGAGAGATCGTTCTGGTTAAGGCTCGTCGTAACGACCACGTGAACAAAGAGTGGTTGTGTGACGAAGGGCGTTACGGCTTCGGACGATTCCTTCCTAAGAATAGAATCACTACTTCGTACGCTAACACCGCGAGCGGAGAGAAGCGGGAGGTTGCTCTCAATGATGTGCTTAACGGTCTCAAGTCTAATCTTAAGACGTTGACTATTCTCGCGAGCCCAGACTTGTTGACGGAAGAGTATTACCTTCTCAAGCAAGTCCTTCAGCGCACAACTTCGGTGGGGCGTGCCGTAATGCCGAGCTACAAGCGTTCGCTCAATAAGGTTGAGCAGATCCTGGTAAGTCCCGACCACGCGAGCAATATCACAGGCGCGAAGGTAGTTGGTCTTATCGGCGAATCCGAAGATGAGTACGGAGAAGTGCTCGGCAAGATTCGTCGTAAAGAGATTGAGAATGTTCTGATCCTCGGCGATAGGGCTATCCCAGAGGGTGAGATCGATTCAGCTCTTCTTGAGGGGCTTGCCGCCGCTCGAGTTTCGGTTGGAGTTCTTACTGACGCCGACTCAAAGATCGCGGGAGTGCTTGGCGCCGTTGTTCCGGGACGCAGCATCCTTGAGAAGTCAGGCCTTCTTCTGAACAGCAAGCACCGCCTTCAGTACACGCAAGGCGTTGTGTCGTTCCCAGAGAGCAGTCTTCCTGAATGGCGCTTCCTCGCGCTTTTGGGAGAAGCGGCTGGGGCTAAGATTCTCTCGGTTAATCCAAATCAGGTGGGAGATCGAGAGGTCACTCGATGGTACCTTAGCGCTGACCCACTTGTTTCAAGCATGGGTCTCACCATCGCGGAGGTTAAAAATGGGGGAGTGCAGCTCTCTTCGGCGACGAAGGATGCGCGTTCCACCTCGCAGTCTGTTGAGTCAGCGGGAGCGTCCTCGGCGGCGTAAGGAGATATGGTTGAGTTATTAGTTCTGTTCATTAAGGTTGGTTTTGTCCTTAATCTTGCTCTTGTGCTCGGTTCGTTGTGCACATGGCTTGAGCGAAAGGGCTCCGCTCTTATTCAAGACCGAGTGGGCGCGAATAGAGCGGGTGCGTTTGTGGTATCCGATAACCGTTTTGTTAACACCTTGTTGGTACCTGTTCGGGTTATGGGTTGGCTTGGGGTGATTAACACGCTTATGTGCGACTCCCTAAAAGGTCTCTGGAAGGAAGATTTCATTCCGGAGGGCGCGTCGAAGTTTCTGCACGCGCTCGCCCCGATAGTGGCAGTTCTTCCGATTATTTTGGCGTTCGCGGTTCTTCCACTTGCTCCTGACTTTTACGCGTGGGGATACCTGATTCATCCGCGCGTGGCTCCGATCGACGCGGGATTGCTCTTCGTTCTCGCCATGGGGTCTGTCGCCGTCTACGGAATCGCTATCGCAGGGTGGACTGGGAACAACAAGTTCTCGCTTCTTGGCTCGTTA
>CANLCB010000002.1 GCA_947488865.1 Deltaproteobacteria bacterium
CATGAACCGTGGAAGATAACACCGCTCGATCAACGGCAATTTGGGATAGAGCTCGGTGTAACGTATCCGCACCGAATAGTGGATCACCTAAGGGCTGTCAAAAAAGCCAAAGAGGTGATGGCGATATATCGGAAGAAGCCCGAGACCCGCGATGAGGCTAGCGCTGTACTGGTAAAGCACGGGAGTCGATCGTCAAGAACAGGACGCTCGCGCCGTTCATTTCACAGGACAAAGGCGCGGCAATCAACAATCCAGCCTAAGGAAGCCCACGAAAGAAGCGTCTAGTTCCGGTGGATTGCTGAGTGCTAGGACGTCGCGATCTGCTCAAACACCTTTGGCAGCGGATTCAGCTTAACTCCCGAGGCGAAACTCTCGTTGTTAAACACGTTTGATATCCGCGCGTGGAACTCTGGTAGGGCAGGGGCGATGGCCTCTTTGATCTGGTAGATCGCGTAGAGCAGAATAAAGATCGCCTCTTCGCCTTTCTGTTGCTCTCCAGTCTTAAAGAGAGCCCATGGCTTCGATTCTTGCACGAGCTCATTTGCCTTGGAGGCATAGGTAAGAACCACTTCGAGAGCCTGATTAAGTCTGAAATCCTCTATGAACGGCTTCATCTCCTCTTCGAGATTAACCTCAAGAAGGGGGTGGGAGACTTTGACGCTTGGCACGGTTGAAGCGCAGCTCTTATGCGCCAACGTGAAGGTGCGCTGACAAAGGTTGCCGATGTTGTTGATCAGCTCTCCGGTGATACGGCTCGCGAAGTTTTCGTTAGTGAAGTTCGCGTCGCTTCCGAAAGAAGGCTCTCTAAGGAGGAAGTATCGCACGTAGTCGAGCCCGTACTTCTCGGTAAGCTCTACGGGGTCGACTGTGTTGCCGAGAGATTTGGACATCTTTTCGCCGTTTGAGAGCCACCATCCGTGTGACACAATCTGCATATGTCCGCAGGCTTTGTTGAAAGCTTGCACCGAAAGTGTGTCGGGTGTGCACTCAAGAGCCGCGAGGAAGGTTGGCCAGTACACGGCGTGGAAACGGATGATGTCTTTTCCAACGAGGTGCATCACCTTGGCGTCGGTCCAGAAGTGCTTAAACTTTTCAGGAGTGTCGAGCGCTGATTGATAATTGAAAAGAGCGTCGAGCCACACATACATGACGTGGTTGGTGTCGGGGATCGGAATGCCCCACGAGAATGTGCATCGAGAAACGGAGAGATCCCGAAGACCACCTTTAACGAAAGACTTTAGCTCGTTGAAGCGTCCATGAGGGAACACAAAGCCAGGATACTGTTCGTACCACTCAAGGAGTGTGTCGGTGAAAGCTGAAAGCTTAAAGAAGTAAGTCTCCTCTTCCTTCCACTCCACGGGCGAACCACTAGGGGCTTTCCCATCGACAATCTCGGATTCATCGTAGAAAGCCTCATCTCGGACTGAGTACCATCCGTTGTAGGTTCCTTTGTAGATCCATTCGTTTTGAACCAAGCGCTCCCACATCTTTACGACGTAGTCTTTGTGACGCTTCTCTGTAGTGCGGATAAAATCATCGAACTGGATGTTGAGCCGTTCGCCGAGAGCACGGAAGAGAGCAGAGTTTCGATCGCAGAGTTCAATGGGACTGATTCCTTCCTTCTCCGCTGTTTGCGCAATTTTTTGCCCATGCTCATCAGTGCCCGAAAGATAGTAGGTCTTTCGGCCCTGTTGACGGTAGAAGCGAGTCAAGAAGTCACCGACAATAGATGTATAGGCGTGCCCAATATGGGGGCTGCCGTTGACGTAATAGATCGGTGTGGTGAGAAAGATATTTCGATTGTCTTGGGAGTTCACGACTCAGTTTCCTCTGTAAGCCTTTGAGGCCGCCTTGCTGCTGACCTCGGAAGTGTATCCGCTTGTAATATAAAGGTAAATATCGAGAATTGTGGGCGAAATCCGCTGTTTCTATACGTTGTAAAAGGCAAGCTGAGTGGGGATGACAGCCCCCATGCCCGTACACAGGAGATGTCGCTAGGATTTCTACGCGTTGAAAGTGGGGAGTTATGGTTAAAGTACATCTTGGACAGTGTGGCGTTTGTGCGCACTTTGGAGAGCATCATCAAGAAACAGAGGTGCTTCATCGTATCCGTACGACTCAGGAGGCGCCTGAGTTGATTGTTGAGGAGTGTGGGCATCCTTCCAATGAAAAATTGCACCTGCGAGTCACGGCCGTTAGTGGGTGCGATGGATTCGAGTCGGCCGTCTCTGTTCAACGGCAGGGAGATATACGCCCTTAAGGCGTTCGAACCTTATGGTATCTTGTCCCCTCTCGAATTATCGCGAGATAAACTCTTTGATGGGCTTTCCGTACAATACGAGAGGGATAGCTGACTGCACGTGATGTGCTCCAGCTGCGGCACGGGCCCCATCAGAGAGAAGCTTGATGCTGTCTTCGATCGGGCGTCGCATGAGATCGTCTACTGAGTGTGCTCGAGCGAAGCGAACCATCTTCGTGATACCAGCGAGTATTCCGCTGTATATAGCGCTCGTTGTTGGATACTCCTCATTCATTTGGACGAAGCTAGTAATTCCCTCGATATTGTAAGGATCCCCAACCATGGTGGTGTTGCCACCTAGGATCTTAACCACGCCCGAAGCTTCTCCGGCATATGGCTTTTCGTAGTGACCGTTTCGTTTGATCCAATTCAGAGTGGGGGAATGCTCAAGAGTTCCCCCAATAACTCGTCGAGATGCCATGTTGGCAGACGCTCCCATAGCGAAAATCACCCCAGCAGCGCGACCGACGCCACCATCGCAAATGATGGGAGTTCCCAATCCGGCTTTGCACAGTTGATACGCGACGAGAATGTTATTGGGAGCGAGGCTTCCCACTACCGGTGTAGTACAAATTCCCCCTTCGCCGATACCGACGATCAACCCATCAGCTCCACGGGCCGCAAGGTCACGCGCCTGCTCGACGCCCGTTACCTGGCCGGCCAAGATTGTTATGTCGCTTGGCATGTTCTTCTTGAGGATGGAGACTGCTTGGGCGAGCTGATTGGTTGATCCTGCGTCGTAAAGACGGAAGGTTCGAATGCCCTCCGCGTACAGAGCGGACGCCTCTTTGAGTACAGTTTGTGGATTTTGTTTGACCGTAGCCACCAGGAAGCTTGTTCTTGATTTGAGCTCTTCTTGGAGGGTCTTGCCGTTGCTCAACATGTGAGAGGCGTGTTTGTGATATTTAACAATCACGTGTTCCTCGATCGCTTTCCTCGTGCTTCGAACGAGTGAAAGCCGACTCTCCAGAGAGACGAGGTGCCCGTCGGTTGGGACGCACGCGAATGTGCCGACGAGAGCTAGGGTCGCGAGAGCTTCCGCTGAATTAGTCGACGGCATTGAGTTTGATGTCGTTGGGAATCCAACGTGGTTTCGAGAAATCCACGAAAAGCATCCCTGCGCGAGGATTCGAGAGCTGCTCTCTTGGACCCCATCCTGGGGCTTAGGTTGCCGCGGTTGAAGCCCGAAATCCTCATAGGTGCAGGCTCTATCATCTTGAATGAGCTTTTCGAAGAGCGGAATGGTTTTGCCTGGAAGCGGGGAGTATCCAGCGTCCTGCATCAGTATGCGCGCTTGCAAAATCGCTGGGTGAGTAAGCGCTTGTAAATAGAAGAATCCTTTACGTCGCATCTCGATCTCTAGAACTTTTGGAAGCGTGACAACTTGGTCTGCCTTTATGTTCATGAGCTCCAGTTGCTTCTCCGGAAGGATAGCGCCGGTCTCTACGAGCTTTTGCTTGAGTTGAGGTGAGTTCTTAGCGGCCTGATGCGCAGATTCGTTTTCCTCTATTTGCTTGAGCACAATCGCGCCGACGTTTAGCCACGCCCCCGGCGTTGGGCTGTCTTTCATTTCTCGGCTGAATGACTTGAGCAGGAGGTCGTAACCGTTGCTTTCTAGAAGCCCTGGACGAGGGGGAGTTATAAGTGGAGTTGTTTCGGCGCTAGGGGTGGAGGGGTTGGTTTGTTGGATTGCGGGATCTTTCTGCACTGCCGTACCTCGTGAAAATCACTTACGGCATAGAACACCAATTTAATACCCTAATCAACGGCTGGGCTCGTGTTGATTTTGCTCTGAAATACCTGGGATTTAGTGAAAAATCTGATGGGATCTAAAAGCCCCCGGAACCTTCTAAAACCACTACTGGTATGGTTGGTAAGATTCTCGAAAAGGGAGGCGCATTGCTCCAGTCGCACGCTCGTGTAGCAGGATGGTCGTGATATAGTTGCCTCACCTTATTTTTTTGAACGCACCGCTATGAACCAATCCGTATCGAAACCTCCCAGCGCTTCCCAGGCTGTCTCTCCAACTACTCAATCCTACGTCCCCGTTTCAGTCGGAGAGATCGCTACAACGAATAAGGGGAAGCTCGCGGAGTTCTCTCGTCTTCTCGGGTATCCCGTTGCCGGCAAAAAGCTTCCGATTCCAGAGCCTCAACCGGAAGATCGTCACTATGCAGCCATGGACGCTGGGCAGTACGTCGAAGTGGCGGAAGATATCGCGCGAGGGAAGGCCCGCGAGGCGTACATACTCAACGGCAACAAGCCTGTCCTAGTGGAGGATACCTCTCTGTTTCTTGATTGTATGGAGGGAGATCCAGGTCCATTAATCAAACGAGCGTGTCGTCCGAACGGGTTGCTTCGTTTGTGTAGAGAGGCGCATGAGCCGATTAACGGAGGAACGCCGAATCTTCGTGCCGTAGCGGTTGTGGTGTTGGCCGCATGGAATGGCGTCGATGAAAAGCCGCAAACATGGGTCGGTCAGATCGAGGGCACTATCGCTCGAAGTCCAAGAGGGACGAACGGATTCGGATGGGATTCTATCTTCATCCCGAACGAGCAGCCCAAAGTTGCAGGATTGTCTGTTCAAGAGCCTCGAACATTCGCTGAGATGACGAACGAAGAGAAGGATTCTTTGTCGATGCGAAAGCTCGCTGTTGAAGAGCTCATCAAGAAACCTTTGATGGTGCCGAATCTTTCGGTGTAGTTCGCGTTTGTTCAGCGGCTATCTGAAAAAATTATTTTGAAAATCCCGAATCATCCGCATAACCGGGCTGTCGTGCATTCCGACGGACGCGAGAAGATTGGCAGCCTTCTGTGGAAGGAGCATTGATTCAAGGGTGGCGTTCGTCGAGATCGTGTCGGTGTCGTCTGCGATGAAGCGAGCAGCGCAGTCTGGATCGATATCACAGCACTGAGCCACGCGAAGAAGTACGAGCGCGACAAACGGACGATCTGCCGCACGCTTTGGTATGTGTTGCCTACGTTCTTCCCATCGCACGCCGTGAAGCGTTTTGAGGAATAGAGGCAAGCTAACTATCTTTTGTTCGTCGTCGTTGAGATTAAAGAGTCGCTCCGCTCGTTGTAGCAACGTTGCTGTAGCGGGGGTGGGGGCTTGTGGTTCAATGAGCCATGCTCGAATTCTCTCTAGCGTAGACTCCGCTCGGCACACTCTTCTCTCGATGACCTCAAGGTGAAGCCTGCTTTCGATGTATGAGAAGAGTTGTAGCGCTTTTTCTCGATTTCCGCGCTCTGCAATGAAAGGAAGTAGCGCGAGTGCCGCCCGTAGAGTTTTCACGTCGTCAAGGCCGTACACTCGTTTCGTGAGTCGAAACGCTGTGGTGCCTGCTGCCAAGCATCCGTTTAGCCTGCGCTTCGGATTGTCGTCTAGCTCGGCGGCCTCCATGACTTCGTTGGCCATTTGAATTGCTTGTTCTGGACAATTCTTTCGTAGGGCTAGTTGAGTTGAGTATCGTACGAGTCCCGCGAACGCCTTTGCTGAGTCCGTATCCCATGGAAGTAGGGTGGCGAGTTCTTGGATGGCGACAGCCCACCTTTCGATTTGCGCCTTTGTTCGTAGCTCGTATGCTGATTGCCGTTGATGGGTAGGTCGGCGCTCGTCGTGTACCTGTAAGCCAAGATGCATCGCAAGGTGATTGCACACCTGTGTGGCCGCCACGCTCGGGATTGGGCGAGGTAGGAACGGGCTTGTTGAGGACGGTCCATCGGCGAGAATTTGTTTAAAGTGCGCGCAAAGAATGTCGGCTATGAGCGAAGCGCGGTACTGGGGCGCTGGCAAATTAAACTTGGAGGGATCGAATCGAGGGTTTTGAAAGTTGCTCACAACTGCCTATTGAGAAACGATATCTCGCGGAGGCTATCGTAGGGGATTGTTCAAGGGAAGCTTTTGGTGCGCTTCGGGGGCGCGGGCGGGCTCTCCCATGGTGGCGCGCAGAAATCCCACGTATTTCGGGCGTTTTTATATCCAGGGGGCTTTGTTGACTCACTGCTGAGCCCATGATACTTACCCCCAGCAACGAGTTTTTGCAGTGTTGTCGCGGATATCGCCCTTTTTGAGGGGAGTTAATGATCCTCGATGACTAATCGCACGCCATAAAATCAAATGATTTAAGGGTGTTGCGGGGGATGCAATGCCGGTTCCCGGTGGTACCATCTACGCAGAAGAGTTGTCAGAAAGGTAAAAACCTCCAGAGCCGATTAGTTCGGACACACAGTTCCCCGGCAGGGGAATTCTCTCAGGTCCATCCATTCTGTCCGGGAAGTAAGCCAAGAAAGCCAATAGAGGCGTGTTCGCTTCAGCTCGTTAGAGAGCGAGGTAGAGCTGTAATTAAAGAGTCAAGGCCGAATTTTGGTCGGCCCCTTTGAATTACGCGCTGAATATGGTAATCACGGCGCCTCGCTGTGGGCGTGGTCCATGTACGGAAGGACGCCATGGCGAGAGGTGCGCGAAGGCCGACCTGATAAGTACCGAAGTTTTCGGGGTTATTTGGAAGGGACGAGCACTTAAAGGTCCCCAAGGTTAACTTGGGTAAATCGATTCGAGTAAGAGGCTAGGCTAGAAATGCCAACGATAAATCAGTTAGTACGAAATCGACGTCGCCAGAAAGTTACTAAGAGCAAGTCTCCTGCGCTTGTTCGATGCCCGCAGAAGCGCGGAGTGTGCACAAGAGTTTATACACAGACTCCTAAGAAGCCGAACTCAGCTCTCCGTAAGGTAGCGCGTGTTCGTCTCACGACTGGAATGGAAGTAACAAGCTACATTCCTGGCGTAGGACACAACCTTCAGGAGCACTCAGTAGTTTTGATTCGTGGTGGCCGTGTGAAAGATCTCCCAGGAGTTCGTTACCACATCATCCGAGGAAAATTAGAGGCTCACGGCGTAGCGGATCGTAAGCAGAGCCGCTCCAAGTACGGTGCTAAGAGACCTAAGTAAGTTTTAAGAAGAGGGTGCTATGTCACGAAAGAAGCGCGATTTTAAGCGAATTGTTGTTGCAGACCCACGATACGGTGATGTCGTTGTTGGTAAGGCAATCAACGTAATCATGGACAGCGGTAAGAAGGGTGTTGCTGAGCGAGCTCTTTATGGCGCTCTCGACGTTATCGCTAAGAAGACAGGGGCTGACGCTGTAGAGACCTTCCACAAGGCTCTGAACAACATCAAGCCAGTTGTTGAAGTCCGTTCTCGTCGTGTGGGTGGTGCTAACTACCAGGTGCCAACCGAGGTTCGCGCTGAGCGTGGACAGTCCCTTGCGCTTCGTTGGCTCAAGGAAGCTGCTAACGGACGTTCTGAGCGAAGTCTTTCAGATCGTCTCGCTAACGAGCTTCTTGACGCTGTGAACGGCCGTGGCGCTGCGGTTAAGAAGAGAGAAGATACTCACCGTATGGCTGATGCTAATAAGGCATTCGCTCACTTTAGGTGGTAATCGACGTCAGGTTGGACTAGGAGAATTTTACAGTGGCTAAGAGAGATTTAAATAAGGTTCGTAACATCGGCATCATGGCCCACATCGATGCTGGTAAGACAACGACCACCGAGCGTATCCTTTATTACACCGGAATCACCTACAAGATTGGAGAGGTGCATGAGGGTGCTGCCACCATGGACTACATGGAGCTTGAGCAGGAGCGTGGAATCACCATTACTTCAGCCGCTACAACATGTAAGTGGAGCGGATCGAACGGAGATCTTCCTGAGCATCAGGTAAACGTAATTGACACTCCTGGTCACGTAGATTTCACGATCGAAGTAGAGCGTTCTCTCCGAGTACTTGACGGTGCAGTAGCTGTTTTCGACGCGGTAAGCGGAGTAGAGCCTCAGTCCGAGACTGTATGGCGTCAAGCTAACAAGTTCAGCGTTCCTCGTTTCTGCTTCATCAACAAGATGGACCGAATGGGCGCAAGCTTTGAGAAGTGCGTAGCTTCTATCCGAGAGCGTCTTGGCGCTAAGGCTCTTCCAATTCAGCTGCCAATCGGAGCTGAGAGTGAGTTCTTGGGCGTTGTAGATCTCGTTGAAATGAAGGCGATTCTTTACAAGGATGAGACCAAGGGCGCTAAGTTCGAGGTTACTGAGATTCCAGCCGAGCTGAAGGCCGAAGCTGTTAAGGCTCGTGAGTACCTTCTTGAGTGCATCTGTGAAGTAGATGACAAGCTCATGGAGAAGTATCTTGGTGGAGAAGAGCTTTCGCTTGCGGAAGTGAAGGCTGGGATCCGTAAGGGAACTCTCAAGATGGAGCATTTCCCTGTATTGTGCGGAAGCGCTTTCAAGAACAAAGGTGTTCAACCACTCCTTGACGCTGTTATCGACTACCTCCCTAGCCCGCTTGATATTCCAGCAGTTAAGGGAACAGATCCAAATAGCAAGGAGCCAGTTGAGGTGGTGCGAGAGCCTGACGCCGACGCTCCTATGTCTGCTCTTGCATTTAAGATTGTAACAGATCCATACGTGGGCGTTCTTACATTCTTCCGCGTTTATTCGGGAACGGTATCTGCGGGCTCCGCGGTTCTTAACTCAACTCGTGACAAGAAAGAGCGTATCGGACGTGTAGTTCGTATGCACGCCGATAAGCGCGAGGACGTGTCGGAAGTAACGGCTGGTGACATTGGTGCCGCTGTAGGTCTTAAAGAGACGATCACCGGTGATACGTTGTGCGACATGGACAATCCAATCGTGCTAGAGAGTATCCACTCCCCAGCGCCTGTTATCAGTATCGCAATCGAGCCAAAGACCAAGGCTGATGAGCAGAAGATGGGACTGTCCCTCATGAAGCTCGCGAAAGAAGATCCATCTCTTCGTGTGAGCGTTGATAAAGAGTCTGGGCAGACCCTCATCTCAGGAATGGGAGAGCTTCATCTCGATATCATTAAGCAGCGGCTTTTCAGAGAGTTCGGCGTAGATACGACCGTAGGTAAGCCACAGGTAGCGTACCGCGAGACTATCCTTAACAAAGCGGAGTCTGAAGTTAAGTACGCTAAGCAGACTGGTGGCCGTGGGCAGTTCGGACACGTATTGCTCCGAGTGGAGCCGCTAGAGCCAGGATCAGGATTTGAATTTGTTGATGAGATTAAGGGAGGTATCATCCCGAAAGAGTTTATCCCGGCAGTCGAAGATGGCGTTGAAGGCGCCCTCGAGGGCGGAATCCTTGCTGGATTCCCTGTAATCGACATCCGAGTAACGCTCTACTACGGAAGCTTCCACGAAGTTGACTCAAGCGAAATCGCGTTCAAGATTGCAGGCTCCATGTGTGTGAAGGAAGCTTGTCATAAGGCGAAGATTCAGTTGCTTGAGCCAGTTATGTCGGTGGAAGTGGTATGCCCCGACGATTTCGTCAGCAATATCGTAGGTGACCTTAACCGACGACGGGCACGTATTCTTGGCATGGAGCCAAGAGCAGGTGCTCAGACGGTGAAGTGTGAGGTACCGCTGGCCGAGATGTTCGGCTACTCAACGGACCTTCGCTCGAACTCTCAAGGCCGAGCCACCTTCACTATGGAGTACCATCACTACGCAGCCGTGCCTACACACGTCGCGGAGAGCGTAGCGAAGAAGTAATTTTTAATTGGTGTCTTGTTTAACTTAACCGGAGAAAAAAATGTCAGCTAAGAAGTTTGATAGAACCAAGGCGCACGTGAACGTCGGAACTATCGGTCACGTAGACCATGGTAAGACAACTACGACTGCAGCGCTCGTATCAGTACAGGCTGCTAAGGGCCTCGCTACTGTGAAGTCTTACAAAGACATCGCAAAGGGCGGAACTGTTCGTGATGACAGCAAGACTGTAACCATCGCGTCCGCTCACGTAGAGTATGAGACAGCAACTCGCCACTACGCGCACGTAGATTGCCCGGGTCACGCTGACTACGTAAAGAACATGATTACCGGCGCGGCTCAGATGGACGGAGCTATTCTTGTAGTTTCCGCTTCTGACGGACCTATGCCTCAGACTCGTGAGCACATCCTTCTTGCTCGTCAGGTAGGAGTTCCAAAGATCGTTGTGTTCCTTAACAAGGTAGATACAGTTGACGATCCTGAGCTTCTTGACCTCGTTGAGATGGAAGTTCGTGACCTCCTCTCTGAGTACGACTACCCAGGAGCTGATACTCCAGTAGTTCGTGGATCCGCTCTTAAGGCGCTTCAGGGTGAGCAGTCAGATATCGGCGTTGGCGCTTTCGACAAGCTTCTCGCTACTATCGATGAGTACATCCCAGTTCCACAGCGTGACATTGATAAGCCATTCCTTATGCCAGTTGAGGACGTGTTCTCGATTGCGGGACGCGGAACTGTAGCAACTGGTCGTATCGAGCGTGGTAAGATCAAGGTTGGTGAGGAAGTTGAGATCGTTGGTCTCCGCGACACAGCAAAGACTGTAGTAACAGGCGTTGAGATGTTCAAGAAGCTTCTCGACGAGGGGCACGCTGGTGACAACGTTGGATGTCTCCTTCGTGGTCTCAAGCGTGACGATGTTGAGCGTGGACAGATCCTCTGCGTTCCAGGCAGCGTTAAGCCTCACAAGAAGTTCAAGGCCGAAGCATACATCCTCAAGAAAGAAGAGGGTGGACGTCATAAGCCATTCTTCAGCGGTTACCGACCACAGTTCTTCTTCCGAACAACTGACGTAACTGGCTCCATCAAGCTCCCAGAGGGTGTTGAGATGGCTATGCCAGGAGATCACATCAACGTAGATGTTGAGCTCTATCAGCCAATCGGTATCGAGAAGACCCTTCGTTTCGCTATCCGTGAGGGTGGTAAGACAGTGGGTTCCGGTGTCGTTACAGAGATCACTGAGTAGTTCAAGGTGATAAGCGCGGCGGGGGATTCTCCGCCGCGCTCTACAAGGTTTTTTCGAGCGTTTTCGTAGGTAGACAAAGTTTCTAAACGTGAAAATTTGAGGATTAGGCCATGATTGGCGGGCAGTTAATTAGAATTCGACTTAAGGGTTACGACCACAAGCTGTTAGATTCAGCCGTGGGCGAGATCGTACAGACGGTACGCCGTACTGGTGGCCGCGTAGCTGGTCCGATTCCTCTTCCTACACGGATCGAGAAGTTCACGGTCAACCGTTCACCGTTCATCGACAAAAAGTCACGTGAGCAGTTCGAGATCCGAACTCACAAGCGACTTTTGGACATTTTAGAGCCTACTCAGCAGACCATTGATGAGTTGGGTAAGCTTGAGCTCTCGACCGGAATCGACGTCGAGATCAAGTTGCAATAGCGGATAGGAAGTTTATATCGAGGGGGACCTCTTCATGAGTACGTCAAAACACTACCCTGAGGGGCTATTAGGAAAGAAGTTGGGAATGACTCAGGTGTTTACACCTGAGGGCGCAAGCGTCCCAGTAACAATTATTCAGGCAGGACCATGCTACGTCCTTGATGTTCGTGGGCAAGAAGTTCACGGATACAGCGCTGTTCAGTTCGGCTTTGAGCCGAAGAAGTCTCAGCGTTGCACCAAGGCAGAGCAGGGATCTTTCAAGAAGGCTGGTCAAGGCGCTTTCTATCACGTCAAAGAGGTTCGCTGTGATGTACAGAGCCTCGGTTGGGGTGAGGTAGGAAAGGAAGTTAAGGTCGGCGATGTCTTCAAGGACGGAGAGGTAGTTGACGTATCAGGCGTTTCTATCGGCCGAGGATTCCAGGGAGTAGTTCGTCGTCACCACATGAAGGGTCAGCCGATGACTCGTGGTACTCACGAAGTTCGACGACACGTTGGAGCTGTCGGATGTCGTAAGTTCCCAGGACGTATCTTCAAGAATCAGCGCATGCCAGGTCGCATGGGTGGGGATAGCGTAACTGTTCAGAATCTTCAGGTAGTTGGTGTTCGTCCAGAGGAGAATCTTCTCCTTGTTAGAGGTGGAATCCCAGGTGCCCGCGGAAGCCTCGTTGTTATCCGTAAAGCTAAGAAGCAATAAGAGGCGTTGGAGGTAAAAGACTATGTCTTCAGAAGTACTTAATACTAAGTTGTTTGATGCCAAAGGTAAGGAGAAGGGAGTTATCGCTCTTTCGCCTGCGGTATTCGCCACTCCAATCAAGTCCGAGCTTATCCACACGGCGGTTCGTTGGCAGCGTGCCAAGAAGCGCGCTGGAACGCACGATGTTCTCACTCGCAGTGAGATGAAGGGTGGTAAGAAGAAGCCTTTCAAGCAGAAGGGAACCGGTAACGCGCGAGCTGGATCGAGCGTTTCCCCGTTGATGGTTGGTGGAGCTGTTGTTCATGGACCTGCTCCTCGTAGCTACGAGTTCCGCTTCTCCAAGAAGATGAAGAAAGCTGCCCTTACCTCGGCGTTCGCCGTTAAGGTAGCCCAAGACGCAGTGCTTGTGGTTGAGGGAATGAACGGAACCACCGGGAAGACCCGCGAGGCTTCTGCTCTTCTTAAGTCTCTTGGAATCACAGGGCAGAAGACTGTTGTTATCGTTCCAAACGAGCCTACAGCAGAGCGAAATGCTTTCGTGCTGAGCTTCAGAAATATCCCAGGTGTTACCGTGACTCCAGTAACTGGTGTTAACGTGTATGACCTGATCAACTGCAAGAAGGTGTTGTGCGTTAGCGCGGCTTTGGCTGAGCTTGAGGCACGCGTTGGACAGGCAGCTAAGTAGTATAGGAAGGACGTATGGCGAAGAAAAAAGCAGCTCCTGCGCAAGCAAAAGTAGTTGACTACGGAATCCTTCTCTCTCCGGTTATAACGGAGAAGAGCGCGCTTGTGGGCGCGACAGGACAGACAGTTTCATTTCGTGTAGACCCACGCGCCTCCAAAGAGGAGATTCGTGGAGCAGTTGAGCGAGTGTTCTCAGTGAAAGTTGAGGGCGTTCGTACTTGCCGATTCATTGGTAAGGTCAAGCGCACGATGAGAGGTACAGGGAAGCGAGCAGGCTTCAAGAAGGCTTATGTGACCCTCGCAGAGGGAAGCAAGATAGACCTTGTTGAGGGCTTGTAATCAGATTGAGGTAAGACATGGCTCTTAGGAACTTTAAACCATATACACCGACCCGCCGGTTTTTGACGTCGGCTGATTTCACTGAGATCACAGCGTCACGTCCGGAGAAGGGCTTGCTCGCGAAGTATGTTAAGACCGGTGGTCGTAACAACTACGGACGCAACACAAACATTAACAAAGGTGGTGGACACAAGCGTCGCTACCGTGTCATCGACTTCCGACGTGATAAAGTTGGAATTAAGGGCACTGTCGCTACTATCGAGTACGATCCGAACCGTTCGGCTCGTATCGCGCTTGTTGTGTACACTGACGGAGAGAAGCGTTACATTCTCGCTCCTCAAGGATTGACCGTTGGGCAGGTAATCAGCGCTGGACCAGAGGCTGACATCAAGCCAGGTAACGCTCTTCCGCTTCGATCAGTTCCCCTCGGAGAGAATATCCACAATGTGGAGCTCAAGATTCGTGGTGGAGCACAGCTCGTACGTTCCGCTGGAGCGGCTGCGCAGCTTGTGGCTAAAGAAGGCGAGTATGCTACTGTGCGACTTCCTTCCGGGGAGACCCGTAAAGTTTCTCTTGATTGCTACGCTTCAATTGGGGCGGTTAGCAATCCTGACCATCAGAACGTAATGATCGGTAAAGCTGGACGAAGCCGATGGCTCAATCGTCGACCTCACAACCGTGGAGTCACGAAGAACCCAGTTGACCATCCGATGGGTGGAGGAGAAGGAAAGTCAGCGGGAGGACGTCATCCGTGTTCTCCGCGTGGTATCTTGGCGAAGGGGCTCAGAACTCGTTCGAACAAGCGTACTCAGAAGTTTATCGTTCGTCGACGTAGTAAGTAGTTTGAAAGGGGGCACTCATGGCTCGTTCGATTAAAAAAGGTCCATTTGTAGATAAGAGCTTGTTGAAGTGGGTCGAGAGATCCAAGTCGGGAGCTCACAAGGGGCCGATCAAGACTTGGTCTCGACGCTCAACCATCACTCCAGACATGATCGGGTTGACCTTCGCAGTCCACAACGGACGCAAGTTCAACGCTGTATTCGTGACAGAGAATATGGTTGGCCACAAGTTGGGAGAGTTCTCGGCTACGAGAACGTACCACGGGCACTCTGCTAAGGCTGCATCGTAACGGTCGGATACAGGACACAGGAAGTAAGGGTTGGTTATGACAAAGAGAGCAAACAAATCAGCAGGGAATAAGAGCGAGGTAACTCGCGCTACCTTGAAGCAGATCCGTATGTCTCCTCGTAAGGCTCGATTGGTTATCGATCTTATTCGTGGAAAGCAGGTAGAGCCTGCGCTTCAGATTTTGCGATTCTCAACGAAGAAGGGCGCTAAGTTCGCGCACAAGTTGCTTGAGTCCGCGATTGCGAACGCACGTGAGCATGCTCGCGCTGATGTTGATAATTTGTGGGTCACTGAGGGCTGGGTGGATGAGGGGCAAACCCTTAAGCGTTTCATGCCAGCTGCTCACGGTCGGGCAACACCGATTCGTAAGAGATCGTCTCACATGACGATCGTGCTCGGACAGAAGTAGAGTTTAGGTAAGGAATTCGGATATGGGACAAAAAGTTAACCCAAGGGGTCTTCGACTTGGAATTATCGAGGGATGGCAGTCCAAGTGGTTTGCCGGCAAGGATTTCGCTCGTTTTATCGGCGAGGATGTAAAAATCCGTAAGTTCGTGCGGAGGAAGCTCCAGGCTGCTGGTATTTCTCGAGTTGAAATCGAAAGAGCCGCTGCTCGCGTTAAGGTGAACATCTATACCGCGAAGCCAGGACTTGTGATCGGAAAGAAGGGTAAGGACATTGAGGACCTTCGTAAGGATCTCAAGGGACTTGTTCAGCGAGACGTTACACTTAGCATCGTTGAGGCTCGTAAGGCCGATATGGATGCTCAGTTGGTAGCGGAGGGAATCGCCTTCCAGCTCGAGCGACGTGTTAACTTCCGTCGTGCGATGAAAGAGGCCGTTGGCCGCGCTCAGCGTATCGGAGCAGAGGGAATCAAGGTTCGTATTTCGGGACGATTGAACGGAGCGGAGATCGCTCGTACTGAGCAGTATCGTGAGGGACGAGTTCCTCTTCATACTCTTCGTGCTGAGATTGATTATGGAACTGCAGAGGCTCAAACAACTTACGGCGTTATCGGCGTAAAGGTTTGGGTGTTCAAGGGTGAGAAGTTCGCGGCGGGCGAAGAGGCGGCTGCTGAGGCCATCAACCTGTAATAGAGGTTTGAAAGTTTGACGTTGGAGTAAGTTATGTTGCAGCCAAAGAATCCACGATACCGCAAGCAGATGAAGTTGTATCGCCACCTTACGATCAAAGAGACTCGTGGGTGCACCTTGGAGTTCGGTGAGTTCGGTTTGCGAGCGATGGAGCCTGGATGGGTCACGAATCGACAGATCGAAGCAGCTCGTCAGTGCATGGTTCGTCACATTAAGCGTGGCGGAAAAGTATGGCTCAAAGTTTATCCGGATAAGCCCCTTACTAAGAAGCCTGCTGAAGTGCGAATGGGTAAAGGAAAGGGCTCGGTTGAAGTATGGGTTGCTGAGGTGAAGTCAGGCAGAATCATGTATGAAATCACCGGAGTAGCGGAGAAGTTGGCGGTTGAGGCTCTCGAGCTTGCGGCCGCAAAGCTCCCGATTAAGACCAAAGTGGTAATCCGGAGCAACAGCTTGATTTAAGCTGCAGAAACAGTCATAGTTCGGCCTCCTTTTGGCCGTCGTATGGTAGAGATTCGGCCTTAACAAGGCCTCAGTAATGGTAGGTAGTTAGTATGAAACGGCGAGACTTTTTGAAGGAAATCGCGGGATTAGACAAGGCGGCGCTTCAGAGCAAGGCTAATCAATTGGCTGAAGAACTTATGCGTTTGCGATTTAAGCAGGCTTCTAATCAGCTTGAGAAGGGGCACCTTCTTCAGCAGACACGTCGCTCGCTTGCTCGTGTTCAGACCCTTCTGAATAAGACAACAGCGCAAGCGTAACTGCGGACAGGTATTTCGAGAGAATAGGTAGTACGTATGGCAGAGGCAAAGACAAAAGCAAAGGCAGCAAAGACAGCTAACGCTGAGAAGGCTACCACAGCAACAGAAAGCACACGTGGGCTTCGCAAGTTCCAAGAGGGCTTGGTAGTGAGCAACAAGATGGAGAAGACGGTAGTAGTTGCCGTTGTTCGTCAGGTTCGCCACGCTGCGTACGGCAAGTTCGTACGAAAGACAAAGAAATTCTACGCTCACGACGAGGCGCGGCAGTGCTCAGTCGGAGACAAGGTTCGAATCGTTGAGACACGCCCACTGAGCAAGCTCAAGCGTTGGAAAGTCGAGTCGATCCTGACTAAGGCAGTGTAGCTATAAGAAGTTTGGGGCAGTGAAGGGATATGATTCAGCTAAAGTCTGTACTCGATGTAGCGGATAATTCGGGCGCCAAGAAAGTGGTGTGCGTGAAGGTGCTTGGTGGAAGCCGACGCCGATACGCAACTGTTGGTGATGTAATCGTTGTCGCGGTTCGTGAGGCGATTCCGAATTCAAAGATTGCAAAGGGATCGGTGCACAAAGCGGTAATCGTGCGAACAGCCAAAGAGGTTTCGCGCGAAGACGGCTCGTACATTCGATTTGATGATAACAGCGCGGTTCTGATCAATGCGAACCAAGAGCCAATTGGTACTCGTATCTTCGGCCCAGTAGCGCGCGAGCTTCGTGGAAAACGTTTCATGAAGATCGTCTCACTGGCACCTGAGGTGCTGTAGTAGTAGGGGAGGTGTAAAGTGGCTGCTAAGAGATCTGCAACAAAAAAGACTGAGCCAGTTCCAACGGCACTCAAGAAGGGTGATTCCGTAATGGTTATTTCTGGTGGAAATAAGAACAAGCGAGCTCTAAAAGGACAGGTAGCTAAAATTAAAGCTATCGTTGGAGAGAAGAATGACCGCGTTGTGCTTGAGGGGTTGAACCTCTACACGAAGCACAAGAAGGCGCTCGCTCCAGGACAAGAGGGTGGGAAGATTCAGGTTGAGCGACCTGTCCACATCTCGAACGTCATGTACTACGTTGAGAAAATAAAGAAGCCAGTGCGATTGGTGAAGAGCCTGTCGACTGATGGAAAGAGGGTTCGTGGATACAAGGACCCTTCAACTAAGAAGTTTGTTCAGATTGACGGTTAAGGAGTGCCAGAGCAGTTATGAATCGAATGGCAGAGCACTATAACAAGACGGTAGTACCGGCATTGATGAAGAAGTTCAACTACTCTTCGCCAATGCAGGTTCCAAAGATTACGAAGGTAGTTCTTAACACTGGCGTGCGTGACGCGGTTGCTAACTCAAAGGCGATTCAGTTCGTTGAGTACGCAATGGCGACGATCACTGGACAGAAGCCAGTAGTTACTCGAGCTAAGAAGTCTATCGCCGCTTTCAAGTTGCGTGAAGGACTTCCGATCGGAGTGATGGTCACTCTTCGAAAGAAGAAGATGAATGACTTCCTTGATCGTCTCATCACGGTTGCTCTCCCTCGAGTGAGAGACTTCCGCGGAGTTCCTCGTAAGGGGTTCGACGGTCGTGGTAATTACACGATGGGAATTAAGGAGCAGATTGTGTTCCCAGAGATCCTGATCGAGAAGCTTGATCAGGTTCGAGGTATGGACATTACATTTGTAACGACAGCGAAGACCGACGAAGAGGGTATGGAGCTGTTAGAGCTTATGGGCATGCCGTTTCGTAAGTAGTAGGCGAGGAAGATAGCTATGATTAACGATCACGTTTCCGACATGGTCACCCGAATTCGTAACGGTCAGCGTGCTGGCCACCGCTTGGTGTTGGTTACCGCATCGAAGCTCAATAAGAGCGTCCTTGAGGTTCTCACTCGCGAGGGATTGATCGAGGGCTTTGAGGCCGCTCAAGATGAGCGCGGTCACAACGCTTTGCGAGTTGCTCTTAAGTACTATTCGAGCGGTCGACCAGTAATTAGCCGAGCTGTTCGAGTTTCTCGTCCGGGATGCCGTAAGTACTCCCGCACAGAGAAGCTTCCAAAGGTGAGCAGCGGATTGGGTATCTCGATTGTGTCAACGTCTCGCGGCGTTTTGGCTGATCATGAGGCCCGAAAGCTTAAGGTGGGCGGCGAAGTTATCGCGCTCTTCGCGTAGATTTGAAAGAGGTATATCATGTCACGTATTGGTAAGTTGCCTGTTGCCCTTCCGCAAGGAGTTAAGGGTGCCGTAACAGGCGGATTTGTGTCGGTAGAAGGCCCGAAGGGCAAGCTCTCCTTCAAGATTCGACCTGGTGTTGGTGTAGAGATCGTTGATGGAAAATTCATCGTTTCGATGACCGGTTCTGACAATCAAGCTAAGGCTGATTACGGAACTGCTCGGGCAACCATCAACAACATGGTGCTTGGTGTAAGCACTGGTTGGAAAAAGACTCTTGAGCTTAACGGAGTAGGTTACGCGGCCAAGCTGCAAGGTCAGAAGCTCGTTCTCTCTGTTGGTTTCTCTCACGACGTTACGATGGATGTTCCTGCTGGCGTTAAGTGCAACGTTCAGAAGAGCTCGATCGAGATGGAGTGCGCTGATCGCGAGGTTCTTGGAACCTTCGCCGCGAAGGTTCGACAAGTTCAGCCTCCTGAGCCATACCTTGGAAAGGGTATTAAGTACTCAGATGAGAAGATTCGTCGTAAGGCTGGTAAGACCGGTAAGAAGTAATCGGTAAGTTGTAGGAGTTGGGGGCCGTATGGCAACGCAAGGCAAGAAAGTAGCAGCAACAGCGCGTGATAAGCGGAAGTTAAAGATCCGCAAGCGAGTTACAGGATGTGTAGAGCGTCCTCGTTTGAGCATCTTCAGAAGCGCGAAGCATACCTATGCTCAAATTATCGCTGACGATAATCAGAAGACGCTGGCGAGTGCATCAACACTTGATAAGGACGTTCAGGCTGAGATCGCAAAGCTTGCGAAGCAGGCTGACGGTGGTCGTTCAAGCAGTAAGTCAGTCTTGGCTGCTCGTGCGGTAGGTGTTGTTCTCGCTAGCCGCTCAAAGGCTGCTAAGGTGAGTTCAGTAGTGTTTGACCGTAACGGTTTCTTGTACACCGGCCGAGTTAAGGCTCTCGCTGATGGTGCACGAGAGGGTGGCCTTCAATTTTAGGCGCGTTGATTTTTAGTTCGGAGACGTATGGCTTTTAAAGATATCCTCGACAAGCGAAGAGTTACTGTTGATCAGTGCGGCGAGTTGACCGACAAGACTGTATTCATCAACCGTGTATCCAAAGTAGTAAAGGGCGGACGCCGATTCAGCTTCAGCGCGCTCGTTGTTACAGGTGATGGACGTGGGCACGTAGGATTCGGACTCGGTAAGTCTGTTGAGGTTCCTGACGCTATTCGTAAGGCCTCGGAGCAGGCTCGCAAGCGTCTGATCAAGGTTCCTCTCAAGGGAACTACGATCCCTCATGACATCCTGGGTAAGGCTGGGCCTTCCACTGTAGTTATGAAGCCAGGCTCTCCAGGAACCGGAGTTATCGCCGGCGCAACTGTTCGTGCTATCATGGACGTTTGCGGTATTAAGGATATCCGCACAAAGTGTCTCGGTTCAACGACTCCGCAGAACGTGTTGCAGGGAACTATCATGGGACTCCTCATGCTTGAGGATCCTGAGGTTGTTGCCGCGATCCGTAGCGTGAAGCTTGAGGAGATCGGATACCACCCTTACTAATAAGCGGTAAGAGATTCGAGAAAGAGGACGTATGAGCAAGAAGGTAGTTATCAAGCAAGTTCGTAGCGATATCGGCCGTGAGCCTTCGGTAAGAAGGACTCTCAAGGCTATTGGACTCGGTGCAATCGGCAAGAGCCGAGAGATCGTGTCAAACGACGCAGTAAACGGGATGCTTCAAAAGGTTGCGCACCTTATCGAAGTAACCCCAGTTAAGTAAAGTTAGGAAGTAGTGAGGTCCGTTATGGCCAAGAATGATATTACGCTCAGCACATTGAAGCCGAATCCAGGAGCTCGCAAGGCTCGTACTCGCGTTGGTCGAGGTGAAGGATCTGGTCACGGAAAGACGTCCGGAAAAGGTGGTAAGGGCCAGACAGCTCGAGCCGGCGGCGGAGTTCGTGCTGGATTCGAAGGAGGTCAGATGCCTCTTTACCGACGACTCCCGAAGGTGGGTTTTGTTTCCCGCAAGGATGTTCGTGGTGACAATCGCTACGCGATCGTTCGGTTGTCGGCTTTGCAGAATGTTACCGCTGGAACGACTGTGGATCTTGCTGCTCTCAAGGCGCTTGGATACGCGAAGAAGGCTGAGCAACTTGCCGGCGTTAAGGTTCTCGCTGATTCTGGCGAGTTCTCCAAGAAGCTTCACCTTAAGGTAAGCGCTATTTCAGCTGGAGCGCGAGCTAAAGTTGAAGCCGCTGGAGGAACCGTTGAGATTGTTACGGCAGCGTAACGAAATTCGACGAACAGCTTCGCGTATAAAAGCGACCCTGCGTGGGTCGCTTTTTTTTGTGTGAGCGCGGACGCAAATTCTTCCATCATATCTTTCATTCGCGTGAGTAAAGAGACTATTTCCCGTGCGATGCGCATGATAGTATTTTGCGGCGCGTTATAGTGTGGTTATAGTGCCACGTGCGCGAAAGCTCGAGTGGTTGTGCCATTGCGGTCGTATAGGCGAGCTTTGTGGGTTTCTAGATTAATTCTGATGAGGGCGTAATGAGCGGGCTTGTCCAAGCGTTTCAAATTCCGGAGTTGAAGAAGCGACTCCTCTTCACAATATCGATGCTTGCTGTGTACCGTTTCGGCGTATTTGTTTCGACCCCCGGCGTTGATGTTGCCGCCATTCGTAGGATGTTTGAAGAGGGATCGAATACCATTTTTGGTTTGATCAATCTCTTCTCTGGAGGAGCCCTTGAGCAGTTCTCGATATTTACGCTTGGTATTTCGCCTTACATCACAGTTTCTATTATTATTCAGCTTCTCTCTCCAAGCATTCCCCACCTTGAGAATCTTAAGAAAGAAGGCGAGGCCGGGCGGCGCGTTCTCACTCGTTACACTCGACAAGCCACTATTCTCCTCGCGCTCTTCCAGAGCTTTATGATCGCTCGTGCGCTTGAATCGAAAGGATTGGCGACTGCGAGTCTTTCGTTCGAATTGATCACGATGCTTACCCTTACCGCGGGTACGGCGTTCGTAATGTGGCTCGGTGAGCAAATCACAGAGCGTGGATTAGGAAATGGAACCAGTATCATCATCTTTGCCGGTATCGCCGCGCGGATGCCATCGGTATTCGGCTCAACTATGGAGTTGGCTCGAACCGGTGAGGTGTCTCCATTTGCGGTTCTCTTCTTGTTGGCTTTCTCTCTCGCGACTATCTACGCGATTATTTATGTGGAGCGTTCCCATCGTAAGATTCCGATTCAGTACCCTCGACGTATGGTAGGCAAGCGAATGACTCAAGCTCAAACGCAGTACCTGCCTCTGAAGGTCAATATGGCGGGTGTAATTCCTCCGATCTTCGCCTCGGCTATCATGATGTTGCCTGCGACGATCATGACTGTTGTGCCGGCGGCGAAGTTGCCGCTTCTCAGTAAGCTCTTCACTCCTGGAGAGTGGGGTTATGAGGCAATATACGTTGGTCTGATCCTTGTATTTAGCTTCTTCTACACAGCGGTGATCTTCAATCCTACGGAAGTCGCCGACAATCTAAAAAAGAATGGTGGTTTCATCCCTTTGGTTCGCCCCGGGCAGGAGACTGCCGATTATCTGTACGGAGTGCTTAATCGCCTCACGCTTTGGGGAGCGATTTACATCTCGGTTGTGTGCGTAGTTCCTCAGCTGGTGTATTTTAATATGGGAGCTTCGGCTTTCGGGTATGTGTTCGGCGGAACGGCAGTACTGATCGTGGTTGGTGTTACTCTTGATACTGCCGCGCAGATTGAGTCAATGCTCGTCGCTCGCAACTATGAGGCCTTCATGTCTCGTTCCTCTAAGGAACAAGCTAGCGTTGGCATGGTCGGCTATAATCGAAGCCGTCTCGTTCGCCGTTAAAACCTCACTCGAAGTTCATTTTGGGAGATAGAACCATGCGAATTGTTCTTTTGGGACCTCCGGGCGCTGGAAAGGGGACTCAGGCCGCAAATCTAGTTGCCGAGCTCGGGATTCCGCACATCTCCACGGGAGATATTCTTCGTGCTCAGGTGGCATCTGGTTCTCCACTTGGATTGAAGGTGAAGTCGATTCTAGATTCGGGAGAGCTGGTGACCGACGAGATCATCATGGAAGTGGTCATCGATCGAGTGTCTCAGGATGATTGCAAAAAAGGCTTCCTTCTTGACGGAGCTATTCGCACGGTGTTGCAAGCGAAGATGCTTCAAGACTATTTGGCAAAAGTTGGAGCGCCGCTCCATAAGGTTGTGCAGATTAATGTTCCCGATGGTGTTCTCCTTGAGCGTATTTGCTCTCGGCAGGAGCAGACTGGGGTTACTAGGGCTGATGACAATGCCGAAGTTGCGGCGAAGCGTCTGAAGGTCTATTGGGAACAGACGGCGCCAGTTGCGGACTATTACGCACAGGCAGGCCTGTTGGCCAAGGTTGATGGCGTCGGGACCGTTTCTGAGGTCCTCTCCCGTATCATGGCGTCTCTAGGATCCTAGCCCGTAGGGGCATTCTGGCGCCATTTTACCCGACAATAGCTCTCTAGCTGGGCAATAATCGGGAAACGTTCATGCGGGGGTCACGTTTGTGTCCCTGTGACCAGATTCTTTCTAAAATTGGGCTAAAATAGTCCGAGGCGAGCCCAGGTTGTGGGGGTGGAGGGCTTGTAATGGTGGTCGAAATATGTAAAATTCGGGCCTCTTTATGCAGGACATCTGCACGTTGCGCGGTGCCCCCAAGCTAATTACAGGGGAGTGAGCAGGGCAGGATGTCTAATGTAAGTAGCCAAATTTATTGGCTCTTTTTGAGATGGGTTCCGTAGTTTTCGCGGAGCTCGTTGAGCTTTTGGGAGTGTGAGTTGTGAAGGTCCGAGCGTCTGTAAAGCCGATTTGTAGCTACTGTAAAGTTATCAAGCGGAAAGGCAAGATCTTTGTGTTCTGTAGCCGTACGCCTAAGCACAAGCAACGACAGGGTTAATAATAGTAGTAGGAGTTTAAGTCATGCCACGTATCGCAGGTGTTGACCTTCCGCGTAATAAGAGAGTCCTTCTTGGCCTCACATACATTTACGGAATTGGTAAGTCGAAGTCGAAGGAAATTTTGGCTGAGGCAGTTATCGACGAGTCGATCAGAACTGACAACCTGACAGAAGAGCAGGTTGATAAGATCCGAAAGATCATCGAGCGACGAGAGAAAGTCGAGGGAGACCTTCGACGAGAAGTTGCCGCTTCGATGAAGCGATTGATGGACCTTGGATGCTACCGAGGACTTCGTCATCGTAAGAATCTTCCAGCTCGCGGTCAACGAACACGCACGAACGGTCGAACACGTAAGGGACCACGTCGTGCTCCAATTGCTGGTAAGAAAGCAGCAACGAAGACATAAGAACTAAGTAAGAACTAAAAGGTAAAGTCAAAAATTTTTGACACGCTTGTAAGGAGTTGTTTGTGGCAGAGGTACGCGTAGCTAACACTGCGGTTAAGAAGAAAAAGGTAAAGAAGAATGTGCCGGTAGGAATCGCGCACGTTCATGCGACCTTCAATAACACGATCGTAACGATCACTGATCCAGCTGGAAACGTGATTGCTTCATCGAGCTCCGGCGCTAACGGTTTTAAGGGCTCTCGTAAGTCTACCCCGTTCGCGGCGCAGATCGCTGGTGATACCGCGGCACGAAAGGCCAAGGAAGCTGGTGTTCGAACTGTAAGTGTTCGCATCAAGGGGCCAGGCTCCGGACGTGAGTCAGCTCTTCGCTCGCTTCACCTTGCGGGTCTTCAGGTCACATTAATCAAAGATATTACGCCGGTTCCTCACAACGGATGCCGTGCGCGTAAGAGTCGTCGAGTTTAATTAAGAGAGGCGTTAAGTCATGGCAAGATATTGCGGTTCAGTTTGTCGCTTGTGCCGTCGAGAGGGGGAGAAACTCTTCCTCAAGGGTGAGAGATGTTTCACTGGTAAGTGCGCTGTTGAGAAGCGTGAGGGTGGTCCTGGTCAACATGGCCGTGGTCGTCAGGCTTTCTCCAACTACAAGATTCAGCTTCGTGAGAAGCAGAAAGTTAAGCGTACCTACGGGCTCCTCGAGGGTAAGTTCCGTAACACCTTCGAGATCGCAGCGAGCACTAAGGGAGTAACTGGTACAGAGCTCCTCGTTCTCCTTGAGCGAAGACTCGACAACGTGGTGTACAAGCTTGGAATGGGTTCTTCGCGCCGACAGGCTCGTCAGATCGTGAATCACGGATTGGTTTTGGTTAACGGCAGAAAAGTTTCTATCCCGTCATACTCGGTATCTCCAGGGGACGTGGTAGAGGTTGCAGAGAAGCACAAGAAGAACCCGTTGATTGTAGCTGCTATGGAAGCCGCTAAGTCGCGAGTTATTCCTGAGTGGATTTCTCTCGATCAAGCAGCAGTTCGTGGGACAGTTAATTCAGTTCCAACGAGAGAGCAGTTGCCGCCAACCATTCGCGAGCAGTTAATCGTCGAATTGTATTCTCGGTAGTTAGTTTCCGCGTCTCAGTGTTCCCGTTTTAGGGAAGGGGGGCGCGGGTTAATCGTATTTACTAATAGGATAGAGACATGAAGAAGATCAGTCTCAAGGACTTAATCAGCCCGAATCGAGTAGAGGTAGAGGGAGCAGCTGCGGATAGCAGGTACGGAAAGTTTATTGCTGAGCCACTTGAGCGTGGTTTCGGTATGACGATTGGTACAGCGATTCGCCGGATCCTTCTCTCTTCTCTTCAGGGCGCCGCGATCACATCGATTCGCGTTGAAGGCGTTTCGCATGAGTTCATGACGATGCCAGGAGTTGTTGAGGATGTGACTGAGCTCTCTCTTAACCTTAAAGACGTAGTTCTTCGTCTTGATGATAAGGAAGAGGCGGTTCTCCACCTTGAGGCTCAAGGCCCATGTCAAGTTACCGCTGGTATGTTCCAGGGTGACCCAGCAGTTGCGGTTCTTAACCCAGAGCTCGTGATTGCAACCATTGGTGAAGGCGCTTCGCTTAAGATGGAAGTGTCCGTTAAGGTAGGACGTGGATACGTTCCTGCTGAGAAGAACAAGGTTGAAGGCGCTCCTGTAGGAACGATCTTTATCGATTCTATCTTCGCGCCAGTTCGTCGTGTAAACCTTGCGGTTACAAACGCGCGTGTTGGTCAGCGTACTGACTACGACAAACTTGCGATGGAGATCTGGACGAACGGAAGCATCGATCCTCGCGCGGCAGTTGCTCAGGCAGCTCATATCTTGGTTGATCAACTTGGAATCTTCGTTGGCGATGATCTCATCGTTGAGCGAGAGGAGCCTAAGTCTGAGGAGCCTTCTAAGCGATGGAACGAGAATCTCTTCCGACGCATTGACGAGCTTGAGCTCAGCGTACGTTCGGCTAACTGCCTTGAGAACGCTGATATCAAGTACATCGGAGAGCTTGTTCAGAAGACTGAGGCAGAGATGCTTCGAACAAAGAATTTCGGTCGTAAGTCGCTCAACGAGATCAAAGAGATCCTCTCGGAGATGGGACTCTCTCTTGGACTTAAGCTTGAGGAGTTCCCTGCGCGCAAGGACCTCGATCAGCTTAAAGAGCAAACAGACCACTAAAACAGCAGGGGAAGTAGTAGCCCCAAGGGTGTAGAAGTATGAGACACGGAAAAAGCCTAAGAAAGTTTAGCAGAACATGGAGCCACCGTAAGGCTCTCTTGAGAAATCTCGCTACCTCGTTCTTTAAGCACGAGAAGTTTGAGACGACTGTAGAGAAGGCGAAGGAGCTTCGTCCTCTTGTTGAAAAGCTCATCACGCTTGGTCGTAACGACACCCTTGCCGCTCGTCGTCAGGCGTACAGCTACTTGTTGGACAAGGCAGTTGTTCACAAGCTCTTCACCGACATTGGACCTCGAAACAACGGTCGTAACGGCGGTTACACCCGTGTGGTTCGCACGCGTGTTCGACCTGGTGATGCCGCTGAGTTGGCGATCATTGAGTTGGTTGATAGGTCTTCTGGTAAGCCATCTTCTGAGAAGGGAGAGGCAAAAAAGAAGGCCGCTCCTAAGAAGGCAGCTGCTAAGAAGGCTCCAGCTAAGAAGGAAGCCGCTAAGAAGGCCCCAGCTAAGAAGAAGGTAGCGGCTGAGTAAGTCGCTTATCTTGGGTCGATTCTCACCGGCGGTGACGCTGAAGTGAGAAACACTAAAACCGCAATCGGCGTTCAATACGTTGATTGCGGTTTCAACTTTGTGGGCTCATAATTTACGGCATGACGTCAAAACCAGCAGGAAGTAAGGGTGATACGGTCCTTGAGCTCGGCCGGATAGCCGCAGAGGCGCTTGTCGAGCACTCTCCTGATTCCCTTGATCAATTAGATACGTACATCGACGCGTTTTCAGCTTGGGAAACGGAATGGAAGGGAGGCGCGGACTCTAATCGGCCGGTCCCGAATCCCGAGCGAGAGATCGCTGAGCGAATCGCCGCACAGCACAATCAGATCTTGCGTCTTGCGGGCGAGCTTCGCTTTGAGGTTGGCGACACACTCAAGAGCATGCACGTTAAAGGAAAGGGACTGAAGACCTACATCGATCAGCTCCCTCAACAGATCAGTACCATAAAGAAAAAGGGGTAAGCCTATGTCATTTGTCCGTCGCGTCTTGGTAGCTCTTGTTATGGTCTCGTTGAGCGCCTGCGGGTACACGTTGCGCGGCAGTGGTAGCGTGCTTCCGCCAGACGTTAAGAAAGTGTACATCCCAATGGCGGAGAATAACTCAACAGAGCTCGGTCTTGCGAATGTGGTGACTGAAGCTATGCGAGAAGAGTTTGATAGCTATGGCACGGTTACGGTTGTGGAGAAGCAATCGGAAGCTGACGCGATCCTTCGACTTCAGATTACTGACGTTAAGCGCACTACGCAGTCTGTTCGAGCGAGCAGCAATACCGCTTTGCAGATGGATACCACCATGTACCTCGCGGCAGAGCTTCGAAGGACTACTGGGCCCATTTTGTGGCGAGAGGCGAATATCCGAGTGACGAAGGGATATGGAGCGGATCCAAGCGTGGTGGTGGCGACCTCCCCTGATTTCGCTAGTGGATCTATTTCCAGTAGCGATCTCTCCTCGTTGAGTAATCGAGATATCTCTCGTGGTCAGGAGCAAAACGCTCTCAATTCACTCGCTCAAGACGCGGCGCGTATAGTCTATGATAAAGCGGTGGCACCGGATTTCTAGCGCCTCGACTGGTAGTTTTTTCATGAGGATCAAGGAGAAAGAAGTATGTTAGAGACAAACGTAGATGAAGTAGCGTCCGCCTTCGCGAGCGCGAAGAACCTGAATGCGGCTCTTAAGAGCTTTCTTAAGCGCGAGGGAAATAGCACTCCACATGTCGCTACGTTCGCCAAGGAGTTTCGTGGAGTGGTGTCTAAAGGCCGTCCAGAGCCGGTTCGTTTCTTCATAGAGCAGAACTATCCGAAGCGCGCGGTCTATTTCCTTGGAGTCGCTCGTTACGCTTATCCAGAGCTGATGGAGAGCGCTGTTGGTAAGATTATTGAACGTCACGCTGAGCGTTTTAACACAACGTACGAGCGCACTGACTCGGGGCTTAAGGTTACTAACGCCGCTGAGTTCTCTAAGATCGTTAAAGATGTAATGAAGATGATTGACGAGAGTATTACGGAAGCTCAGATTCCGGCGTCTAATTTCCTGCGCAACGCGATCATGGCGAGTGTGTTCGAGCCCGACGTGCTTGAGGAAGTTGTCCCTGTTGTGAAGTAGGTGAATGGGCATCGTATACGATGCCCGTTTTACAGCGGCCCAAATCGTGAATTTCGGGCACGAAAAAACCCCGGCCACCGATAAGGTGAGCCGGGGTTTTTATTGTTAGCAACGAGCGCTTACTTAGCGGCTTTGTTGGCTTGAGCGGCAAGTCGACTGATCTTGCGGGCGAGGGTCTTCTTGTGGAAGAGACCCTTCTTAGAAGCCTTTGACATGAGCGACTCAGCCTGACGAGTAAGCTTAGTAGCCTCGTCCTTCTTGCCTTCTGCTGATGCTGCTGATGCCTTCTTGAGAGCTGTACGAACTTCAGCCTTACGAGCGCGGTTGTTATCACGACGCTTAAGGCTTTGACGGTGACGCTTAATTGCAGACTTGTGATTTGCCATAACTGCTTAACTTAAAAAGGGGCCCCCAATACACACATTCAAAGGCGGGAATAATCCCTAATGAGGCTGCCCGAAGTTGGGAAGGTATACCACGAGCTGAGAAACGACTCAACTCAGAGGCAAAATTAGCGCTTTTTAGGCTCGGAAACACGAGGGAAAAACTCGTCCGACCAGGCCTTGGTCGCCCCTGTTTGCCCCTGGTAATGGCCTTTTCCGCCCTCCCCGTACGCCACGTCAGGAGGGGACTCCATTCCAAGGAATACGAGCTGGGCGATTCTCATGCCTTTTACGAGCTCCCGAGGATACGGCCCAAGATTTTGGAGCTCAAGGGTTACCTGTCCTGCAAAACCACAGTCAATCCAGCCGCTTAGGCTGTGATTGAGCCAAAGGCGCCCGAGGGAGCTCTTAAGTTTGAGATCGCACACGACGTCTCGAGGCATTTTGATGTACTCCTGGGTGGTCGCCAGGATTACCTCTCCTGGAAAGAGAATGATCGAATCTGCGACTATCTCTTCCGGATCTCTGGTGGGACAAATCCAATGATTTCCGACGGTAACGTCGTAGCTCGCAGGGTTAATCTGCTCTGGCTTGAAGGGGGAGATGCCCCCGCTTTCACCAAAATGACGAATCCAGTGGTCGGGCTTGATCATAGAAGGTATCCTAATTGAATTGTTGAGCCTCCGATCCCTTAGACTATCTGCCGATAAAAATAAAGCACCTAACATTTTTGCGGGAGCATGCCGGCCTTGGCTGACCCGCCAAGGGTAGGGGGTGTTTTTTCACTTCCCTCCCCGAGTCGATGTCTACGGTCGTGGACCCTCACTTAAAAGGTTTTTAAAGATGGACCCGCACACGAAACTCTTTGAAGAGGTTCTGTTAGTGGAGGACGAGCCTGCGCACGCCCTGCTGATAGAACGTGCTCTGCGAGGGCTGTGTTCTCAGGTATGTGTCTGTGGCTCGGTGGGGGCAGCACGAGCTAAGCTCGCGGAGCGCTCGTTCGAGTTGATCGTTAGCGACCTCAATCTTCCGGATCTTCGAAGCGATGCCGTCGTTACGGCCTTGAAGGAGAGCGCGCCACAACTTCCTCTTTTAGTGCTCACTTCTTCCGCGACCTTGAGTGACGGTATCGCCGCGATGAGAGCTGGCGCGAGTGATTTCCTCGTGAAGAATTTTGACTCCTCTTTTAAGGACGTGTTGCAGCTTGCGCTTTCGCGTCTCGCCTCCGCGCTCGCGGTGGAGCGAGAGAAGCGTCAGTTAGAGAGAGATAGAGATCTGCTTAGAGAGGCCATCGAGAATAGTAACGACGGTCTTGCGGTGGCGGATGTTGATGGCGTGATCCGATATTGCAATTCTGGATTTTCGGCTTTTCTGCAAGGGCTTGGAGTGTCCTCGCAAAATATTCTCGATATTCCTCCGACGGCTATCCTTCGAGGGTACGAGGTCGTTTCGAAGCTTCGCGAGCGCTTGCGTAATTTGGAGCCGGGAGGTGTTTGGACGGTCGAGGTTGTTAACGCGCACGACGAGGAAGGCGCTTTTGACGTAACAGTGTCGGCGGTGAAGGATCCAGGGTCGGATCATGTCGTGTTGCTGTGGGCTCGCGATATCCGAGAACGGCGGCGTCGAGAGAAATTCCAGCGCGAGATTCTTTCTACTACTACGCATGATTTGAAAGGTCCTTTGGGCGCAATAGCAGTCTCCTGTGATGTTCTTCTGCACAAGCCTCCCGTCGACGAGCGAGCGCACGCCCTTGTGGAGCGAATATCGAGCTCAGCGAGCTCCGCCATTCACTTGATAGAAGAGTTCTTAAGCCTTCGTCGGATGGAGGAAGGCGCGTTTGTGCTTCATCCTTCAGATGTGGACGTTCGTCCCCTTGTACACAAAGTGGTTGAGGGATTTAGGCTTTCCGCCAAGACGCGAGGGGTTGAGCTGCAGAGTCTGTGTGGTGACGAGGAGATCTCCGCGTGTATCGACCCTCTTGGTTTTGAGCGAGTTCTGTCGAATCTGATCAGTAACGCCATTAAGTTTTCGCCCAAAGGCCAACAGGTTCAGGTGCGCCTACTTCGAGAGGGCGGAGGCGTAACGGTGGCGGTACAAGATCACGGGAGTGGCATGGAGCCTTCCGATGTTCAGCGTCTTTTTAATCGCTACGGACGACTATCCTCGCATGCTCAAGTGGCCGGAACGGGGCTTGGGCTCTTCATCGTGAAGTGCATCGTGTCAGCCCATGGCGGGTCAATAGACGTTACGTCCGCCCCTGGCAAGGGAACTACCTTTGAAGTCTTTCTCCCTGATAAGCCGCCAATGAACGAGCGGGGCGAAGTGTTGTGTCTCGACTTCGCGTAGCGGATCTCTTAACGGCACCCTCTGCCGAGTTATGCTCATTCAACCTAGCCCTATTTTATTTTTAGTCATGGGGACGTCTTTGAGCTTTGACTGGGTCTGGAACTGAGTTTTAGACCGGTTGCGAAAAGTCAGAGTCGGGTGTCTTTCAAATTCGAAGGTCGGGCAGTGGTGATGGCTGCGACCAATTCGCTTCGTTAGTCTTGCCGCCTTGCGCTGCGGTAGTCGGTTAGCTTGAAGGTTCGGATTCGGTCTTGAGGATCTGTGCTGACAAACGAGGTGCTAACGGACACCCTCCGGCATCTTCATAGAGGAAAATAAGAGATGAGCCTTATTTTTTATCCCTTCGTTGTGTATACAGAAGGGGTCCACATCGGAAAGGTTTAGAGATGTTCTCACTTATGTTGACGGGGCGCAGTGGCGGTAAGGTAAGGGCGATCATCGTGGTGGTCGTCGCGACCATGTCCATGCTGTGCGCTTCGGCCTTCGCGATCCCTCTTGAGCTCTTTGACCAGAAGCTCGAAGTCCGCTGTGGAGAAGAGGGGCAATGTGCTCGAGCATTACGTTCTCGCTCTACGCTTGGAGCGTACACGGGAGTCTCTGTTCGCGGGGAGGGAAGATCTTCTGGAGAGATTCAGGTAAAGGACGGAGGCTTGAAGGTTACTGCCAAGGGATCCTCCATTCACGGCGTGTATCTTTCTTGGGACAATGATACCTACCCAGAGATGCTTTCAAGTGCCGGGCTTGGATGCACAGACCTTTCGGCAGATGGAGCTTCGGCGATAGTTCTCAAAAATTTTCAGGTTCGGGGCACCTGTGGGTCGCCCGATATTGAAGGCGCGTGTTCAATCACAATAGAGACGCGAGTGTATGATTCAGCGGACCCGACCGGACAGATGTACGCCGCGTCTTTGCTTAGGATAGTTTCAGACCGAGAGCAGCGAGATCTGGTGATCCCGTTCTCGAATCTAATTCGAAAAGGGCCGCGAGGTGCTGGGCGTTTGGCGTGCGCGGGCGCCGTGTCGATCTTCGTTCGAACGTCTGGGTATTCTCGGATTGAGTGTGAAATAGGAAGTATTTACACGAATTCGACAGAGCCACTCGTTGCCCGTTCGGTGCGAACACCTCTAGTCACTCCGACCTCGGCGTCAGCGCTCGCCGAGGCCCATGAAGCACCCCGAAAGAGTACACCTACGCCTGTCGCGAAGACGGTGGCTGTTCCGGATGGAACAGCGATTCCTACGTTGGACGCTCCCGCTCGATCAAACCTGGAGAAGAAGCCTGTAGAAACTCCCGCCTCGGCATCTGCGCAAAATGCAACGTCGAGCGTTGTAACCGGAAGACGTACTGCTCGAGACGCGTTCCCAGAGGTGGGCCCTGAGAAGCTCCCCGTTCCTAAGCGCTCCAATCCCGTAAGCCACCAGGACGAGGCCGTTTATGGCGAGGTTATTCGCCAGTAGGGTTCGTGGACTATAGGCCGGAGGGCGTGGTAGTCTTTGAACGCTATGCCAAAAGAGTTCAACATTCCCCGTTCGTATCGCTCAGATATCATCGGAGAGATTAAGAAGAAGCGCGCCGCTGAGGATTCTCGAAAGGAGGACTTGCGGGCGTCTGTGCTCGATCTCGGTCCCGTAGTCTTTCATATCGCGAGATTCTTCGGATTTTGTTACGGCGTTGAGAACGCGATTGAGATCGCCTACCGAGCGTTGGAAGAGAATCCTGGCAAGCGGATCTTCTTGTTGAGCGAGATGATTCACAATCCTCATGTGAACTCAGACTTGCTAAGTCGAGGTGTGCAGTTTTTACAAACAGCGGAGGGTGAGCAGCTCATGCCATTTTCTGAGTTGAGTTCTGATGACGTTGTTATAGTTCCAGCTTTCGGAACGACTAAAGAGATCTTCGACGCGTTGTTAAAGCTTGGCATAGATCCTCAGAGCTACAACGCGACCTGCCCTTTCGTAGAAAAGGTGTGGAAGCGCGGGCGGCAGCTCGCGCAGCAGGGGTACACGATCGTAATTCACGGGAAGCATACCCATGAGGAAACTCGTGCTACGTTCTCCCATATTCGTTTGAATGGCCCCAGTGTCGTGGTTCGAGACAAAGCGGAGGCTCTCCGACTGTGCTCGTACATCAAGGGAGAGCTTCCTCTGAGTCAATTCCAAACGGATTTTGCCAGCAAGTTCTCGGAAGGATTTGACCCGGAAGTTCATTTGCAACGACTGGGTGTTGTTAATCAGACCACGATGTTGGCTGAGGAGACCCATGAGATAGCAGGGCTCGTAAAAGATGCTTTAGGCGTGAAGTACGGTGAGGGCGCGGTGGGTAACCACTATGCGGACACCCGAGACACTCTTTGTTACGCCACCTCAGAGAATCAGCGCGCGATGAAGGGGTTGCTTGAGGACCAGGCGGACCTGGCAATAGTTGTTGGTGGGTACAACTCATCCAATACATCTCATCTTGTTGAGCTATGTGAGGGGAAGCTTCCTGTCTATTACGTGAAGGACGCGGGAGAGATCGAGAGCGCTCAAGAGATTCGTCACTTGTCCCTTGAGACCAAGAGTGTGGAAGTCACAAAGAATTGGCTTCCAGTCAAAGAGAAGGCTCACATCCTTATCTCAGCGGGAGCGAGTTGTCCTGACGCGATGGTTGAGGCGGTTATCGCTAGGATCGCGAGCCTGTATCCGAGCGCCATGTCTCTTGCGTCAGCGCCTCAAGCGGCTCGCGGATAGGAGCGCTGCTCTATCTTGTTAGGGCTCGCGCGCTGATGCAATCAACGGCGACACATCGTGAGCTTCCGCGCAGGAAATGTCGGTGTTTGGTGTGAAAAGGTTTCGGCACGTTTTTATCGTGGTTTTGATGCTTCGCGCTCCCAGATAGGCGTTCTTAAAAAGGGGGTTAAGGAGCTGTCGCGAGGTGCAGTCTCTGTAAGTTGCGGCGATAGTCTTAAAGCTCGTGCACGCGACGGGCATGCGAAGAAACTGTCGTATGGTCCGTAGCTTCGCCGGAGTGATCTCATTGGTGTGAAGACAGATGGTAAATACGCCTGTAAGCATTTTCTTTGGGGTCCAAAGCTGTTGGGGAACGAAGAGAAGTCCAGAGCTTTTGAAGGGGAAAAGCGCCACGTCATCAGATACCGCCGTAAATCCCGCGGCGCGTAAAGCCCGTAATGTGTTCCGATCGAACGAGTGATTCGGAGCGAAGAAGTAGGAAGTGTAGATCCCGTTGT
Source organism: Deltaproteobacteria bacterium (assembly GCA_947488865.1). Lineage (GTDB taxonomy): Bacteria > Bdellovibrionota_C > UBA2361 > UBA2361 > OMII01 > OMII01. The sequence continues at coordinate 34,054 of CANLCB010000002.1, forward strand.
CTTGAAGGATGGCTTGTCCTTTTTTGAGACGAGCAAGTTGCTCCGGGTATGGAAGTCCCGTGAATTCGGAACGCTCGACGGTTGCGCCGTGGGTCGCTTTGAGAAGCGCTGACTCCTTGGGGATATGAAGCTGGTGTTGATAGCCGTGCTGGGCCACATCAACCAATCCCTTGTTGATCAACATTCGCATCGTATCCCAAAACTGAGGATCTGGTTTTTGGCAGTTGAGATTGGGATCTTGGTTGTCGGGAACGATGCCGAGGAGTGGCTTTACTCGGTGTCTATTCAGAAGGTTCAGCACAGACCAAAAACGTCCCCAGTTCATAGAGGGAGTAATGTCATCCATCCTAAAGATATACTGAGCTTCTGACATTAGCGCCTCCTAGCGAACGGAGCGATGAGGCGACCGAGTTGAGATTGTGGGATGAAACCGTTGTACTCAATGACTGGTTCTCCGCCGAATTCCAGTTTAAAGCGAGCGATATCCATCTTTGCTTTGTCTGTCTCGTCCAGAGGTATCCCGCCGAGGTCGTAGGACCGTAGGCCTTCCTGCTTAAGAGAAAGGATCTCAAACCAGTGCAGAAGTCGATTCGCCATGCCTATTTTGTTTCGGGCGTTGGGGTCGTTGAGGCCGCGAAAGTGAGAGGCTGAGTAGAGAAGACGGGCGCGGCCAATTTCACCGTCCTTTACGTATGCGTGAGCCGCGAGCAGGTTGCCCTCTTGATCTGATACGGAAGAAAGAATGAGCGATCCGGTTGTGGCGAGAGCTCGTAGTTTTACCCTGTTGCACAATGGTAATTTCTTCTGAGTCGCGAACGTATCGTAGTACAAGGCGTAGAGAGTAGCTTCATGGGGTGTAGGATTCAGGGAAATTCGAGGAGAAAAGCCCTCTCTCTCCGCGCGTTTAATCTTGTAATGTGTGCTTTTGGAAATAGCCTTCGAGAGAGAATCGGTTGATTTGGTGAGATCAACGACCTGAGTCTTAAAAGGGACGAGATTGGGGTGGGGGTGTTTCGCCTGAACGTAAAAGCGCAGAGTTGCGGACGTGCTTGTTGAGGAGAGGTTCTCGGCGAAATAAATTTCGTTGATGCTAATGCCGAATTTCTTTCTTGTAATTGAGATCATAAGGAGGCCTCCGCGAGAGGGGGGAATGGGATCGCAAGTCTTCCGGATGGCGACGCGTGGTCGAGTGGCTCCAAGGAGACACTCCTAAAGAGTCCACCGAGGAAGGATGATTCTTTGCGGTTGGCGAATCGAGAAAAGCCCACCCTCTGCAGTTCTGTTGTAATCCGAGACTCGGTTGGTTCAACGAATGTGATGAGCTCTCGAGTTCCTTCGTTGGCGGCGTAGCGCACAACACATTGAAGGATCTGCGAGACCACTCCGCGTCGGCGGTAGAGAGGGTGTGTGTACGCGTGCCCCATGATGGCCTGTCCTGTGCGAAGAAAAGGAATGGAGACGTGGTCGGGAATGAGGCCGGAATCGCCTTGAGGATGGCGTGCGAACCAGAAGAAGAAGCATGGGGTTCCTGTGCCTTTATCCACGACCACTTTGCAATGTGATGGATCCTGTTTGAGTATGTTACGCCGAGAGTTTATGAGGCTCGATTCATCGGCGTCGATTCCTGATTGATATGTGGGAAGTATGCGAGGCATGTCCGACGGGCGGATGTCGCGCACTTCGAGAATTGCCGGAGTGTTGGGAAAACGTGCTTGTAAGGGAAAGCATCTCATTCCCAGAGCGGTTGTCCGATCTTTGAGGCGCTGGCGCCATATGGTGGCGAAAAAGGATTGTTCCTTCATATCGGTTATCGATGCGAAAAGGATAAAAAGTGGAGGTTCATAGGCTGTTCTCGATGGTGGAAATTGATACTTCAGAAGCTATTCGGCTACCATGAGCGCCAACAGGAGCAGGGGACAATTGTAGGCGCGGGGGGCAGACTTTTGCGTTGCTCTGAGGCTCTGAAAAAGTGATTTGTCCTCCCAAAGTGGGAGTTTGTAGGGGATGGCGGGTTTGGAAAATATCAGTGTGCCCCTCCCCGTCAGGTGTATTTTGTGGCAAACTCCGGCTCATCGCTTTGCTTAAAAGGGAGTCTTATGAAATCACTGGATGTCTGCGGAGTCTGCAACGGAATCGTCGATATTTTCTCGGATATCTCGGAAGGTGATTTTGGAGGGCTCGGCTTTGAGAAGGGGACCATGCGTCTGGTCCAGGCGGAGGAGCAGAAAGATCTGCTTAATCGGGTCGGAGCGAAGAGCCCTATTATGCGCAGTGGTGGGTCGGTCGCGAACTCAATGATCACGATTGCTCAGCTTGGTGGTAAAAGCGCCGTTTGCTGCAACTTGGCTGATGATGAGTATGGCCGGTTCTACCGTGATGAATGCCTCTCGCTCGGAATGAAGGTACCGGTGCCGCTCGCTAAGGCGGGCGCGACAGGGACCTGTGTCGTTCTTGTAACTCCAGATGCCGAGCGCACGATGAGAACAGCCCTTGGGGCGAGTGTTGAGCTTGCGCCCCACCACATTGATTCCCAGGTGGTAGCTGATTCCAAGTGGTTGTTTGTCGAAGGGTACGTATTCTCAAATTCTGACGCTGGCCGAGACGCTATTAAAGAGTCCGTTCGTGTAGCGAAGGAGTCCGGTACGAAGATCGCGATTACCTGTTCCGATGCTTGGATTGTGCATGGGTTCGGAGCCCATCTCAATGAGGCGCTTGAGCATGCTCATCTTATTTTCGCCAACGAGGAAGAGTCCTCAGCTTTGGCGGGCGCTTCAGATATCCTTACAGCGGGTCGGACGTTAAAGGATCGATTCCCTCATGTTGTTTTGACGGCTGGGCCTCGGGGCGCTTACATCTGGTGGGAGGGCGAGGAGCTTCATGTTCCAGCGTTTCCATGCGAACCCCGTGATGTGACGGGCGCTGGCGATACCTTCGCCGGGTCTTTCCTCTACGGCATTACCCGTGGACTAAAGCCCCAAGATGCGGCTCACAGGGCGTGTTTCTTGGCTCGTCATGTGATCGCTCAGGTCGGGGCGCGATTGACTGGGGATGTTAAGGCTCTCTGGCACAACGTAGGCTAGCCCCACACAAAAGGGCTAGTTTGAGGTCCTAAGGCAGTCACGAGGGGGTAGGTACGGGTTGGTATCGGTTCTTAAGTGGCCGATATTGCTAGGCTCTGTTTGCATAGCAATTTGTTGCGCCTTACCATGTCACATCGGTAGCCCGATCTATCCATATCCCTAGAGAACAAATCCGAGCTTACTGCTTGGAATAGGGGCAGGGTGCCGTATACGGTGCTTTTGATTGCGACAAGGATTGCATGTCAAACTTTCAAGATAGCAGATTTTTGGGATTCTCCGGCCGCACGCTGGTTGTCACGTTTGTGATTGTGGCGGTAGTGGTGGGGCTCTTCTTTATCCCCGAGACGATTAAGTTCGCGTTGAACTCGAAGAGGTCCGGAGGAGCTAAGGTTGCTTCCAAGGCCGTGGTAGAGCGTCGCTCTGACCCTGATCGCGCTGGATTATCTCCAGAAGCTCTGCAGGCGATCAGTTCGAGTGTGTCCAGCTCCAATGTGGCGAAGACCTCCGCGCCAGCGCCGAAGCGATCGAGTGAATCTGATGATGGGGATCGTCCAGGACTGTTCTCGGGGTGGAATTTTAGAGTGAAAGCGGGGGAGCCCGGTGGTAGTGGAGTTCAGATGCCATCGAATCTCTCGATTGAGAAGATTGGGAGTAAGGATTTCCTTGGTCTCGTTAAGCGCAGCAGAGGGGATGTTAAGAGATTTTTAACGAAGAATGCTCCGAAGAATGCGGAGCTTGAGGATATTACCTCAACGTTCCTTGATCAGTTAGAGCTCGCCAGTCGTGATAGCGCGAGGGGGATGTCGACGAATGAGCTCACGGACGGGCTTGTGGAGCTTCACGTTAGCACGATTAAAGCGCTGGCTCATGCGGGCGCCGATAGGGGTGTCGTGATGGAGTGGTTGAAACTTCCTATCGTTGCCTTTGTGGACGATAAGGTCGGTCTTCACGGAATGGAGAAGGTGCGTTCCTACTTCGCGCCTCCGATGACGCTTTCAACAGTTTCTGTTCGTCAGAAGCGATCTGGAGGCTGGGGTGCTGATGGTCGTTCTCCTGTAACGCTATCGGCTGAAATCACAGTGAATGGTTCTGATGTCGACCGAATAGTAGTCTTCAATAACGGTAGACAGGTTGCCCAGAGCGCGGGCGTTCGCTCTGTCAAAGAGGGTGGCAAGAAAGTCCGCATGCGTGGAGACGCTGCTGGAGTTTGGACTGTAGTGGCGTACGACAAGTTTGGCGCGAAACCGTTCTGGAAGAGCTACTCATTTTATCCGCGAGTTAATCGGTTTCCGCAGAGCCGTAACGGTGAGTATGTCATCGCCTTCGCGCCTCAAAGCGCGCCACGGTCCCTCGACCGATTCTTTGTGGTTGGAAGCTCAAGGTTGAGACAGTCCTCTGACTCGATGATCTCTGTATTTTAAGGGACGTTTACCTACCGTCGATGGGTAGCGATAAGGCGGATCTTTCGATCCGCCTAGCGGTCTCTAAACCGGTGTCGCTTCGGCGATCTTCACCAGGTCGAGCCACTGCTCAAGCTTGATGCTCGCGCCTCCCACGAGCGCACCGTGTACTTCTTTCAGAGCGAGGATGTCGGCAAAGTTTGAAGGATTTACACTGCCACCGTACAGAATCACCGCGGACCCTGGGAGGTTGAACGAAGTCCAGACGCGTTGAATAAACTGGTGAGCTCCTCGGATGTCATCGAGTGAGGCCACGCGACCGGTTCCGATAGCCCACACTGGCTCGTACGCGATAATAACTGACTTTGCGGTTTCTTGGGTAAGTTTAGCGAGGACAGGGTTAAGCTGTCCTTCCAGAACCTTCTCCATTCGACCCTCGTTTCGCTCGGACTCTGTTTCTCCAACGCACGCGATTACCTCAAGACCTGCCGCAATAGCTCCGGCGGTTCGTTGGGCCACTTGGTCGGAAGTCTCGCCGAAGTAGGTTCGACGTTCTGAGTGTCCGGTGAGCGCGAATGTCGCCTCGAGTTCTGTGAGGAATGATGGCGCTGTTTCTCCCGTGAACGCGCCGGACTCGGCCCAGTGCACGTTTTGAGCGCCTACGCTAAGGAGGGATCCTTTGAGCTCTGTAGCCACGATCGGAAGGCTCGCGAATGGAGGCGCTACCCACACATCGGTTCGCGCGAGATTGGTTATCGACTCGCGAAGTTGACGGGCGTAGCTGCTGCCTTGGCGAGGCCCGAGGTTCATCTTCCAGTTTCCGACGAGGAGGTGTTTAGATCGCATGGTGTAAAGTCCGAAAGGTTGGGGGATAAAAAATGAGGGGCCTCGTTTTCACGAAAGCCCCTCGTGTATTTTCGAGCTCTGAAATTAGAGGCTCTTAGCGATCATCTCGGTGACGTCGCACATACGAGCTGAGAAGCCCATCTCGTTGTCGTACCATGCGACAACCTTAGCCATACGCTTCTGCACTACCATGGTTGAGAGTGAGTCCACGATGGAGGACCGCACGTCGCCTGTGTAGTCGATCGAGACAAGCGGCTCTTCCGAGAATCCAAGGATTCCGTTAAGAGCATTCTCGCTTGCGCTCTTGAGTGCGCGGTTGAGATCCTCAACTGTCACGTCCTGAGCGAGTTCAGCTACGAAGTCCACCACGGATACGTCTGGAGTTGGTACGCGGATAGCGAATCCGTCAACCTTGCCAGCGAGCTCAGGGATAACTAACGCCACTGCCTTCGCCGCGCCGGTCGTCGTTGGAATCATCGACATTGACGCCGCACGAGCTCGTCGAAGATCTTTGTGCGGAAGGTCGAGGATTTGCTGATCGTTTGTGTACGAGTGGATTGTCGTCATCGTTCCACGAACGATCCCGAAGTTCTCGTTCAGCACCTTAGCGACTGGAGCCAAGCAGTTAGTTGTGCACGACGCGTTGCTCACGATGTTGTGCTCAGCAGGCTTGTACGCCTTGTCGTTTACTCCGTACACGATTGTAAGATCTGGGTTTGTCGCTGGAGCGGAGATGATCACCTTCTTAGCGCCGCCCTGCATATGGAGCTGAGCTTTCTCTTTGGCGGTGAAGAGGCCGGTGCACTCAAGCACGATTGATACTCCCAGCGAGTTCCAAGGGAGTTTTGCTGGATCGCGCTCGGCGAGGATCTTGATGGTCTGGCCATTCACGATGATGCATCCGTCGCCTGCTTCTACAGTGCCAGGGAAGCGTCCGTGAATAGAGTCATATTTCAGAAGGTGTGCGAGTGTGGCGGGATCTGTTAGATCGTTGATCGCTACTACCTTAAAGGTGTTTGTCTTCTTGTTTGTGAAAAGCTGTCGAAGGATGTTTCGCCCGATTCGTCCAAAGCCGTTAATTCCGATGCCTACGCTCATGAGTAAGTACTCCTAAACCGTTCAATTGTTGACGGGAGGGGTTATAACCCCCCGCCGTTAAAAAAGAAACAGGGCCAGCGGAGTCTGGTGTCCCTGGTCGTAATGTGGCATATTTGACTCGTTATTTTCCTAAGGAGATTAAAGAACGTGGATCCAGTCTCAGTTCCAGCGGTAGCGGTCGAATCTCCGAGCATTATCAACATGATAACGGGCTCGGGTTTTGTTGTTCAAAGCGTACTCATTCTCCTCATCCTCCTTTCGGTTTGGAGCTGGGCGATTACTATCGCCAAGGCGATTCAATTCCGCCGCGCGCAGGAGTTCTCAAAGCAGTTCTCCCAAGTGTTCTGGGACTCTCGAAATTTCTCCCGTATCGATGAGTCCTCTCGACGACTCATCGGTAGCCCCCTCGCCACTGTGTTTTCCTCAGGATACCGCGAGCTCTTGCAGACAGTTCAGGAGGCCAAGGGGCGCTCTGTTCAGCTCCCATCGGACGTTGAGTCTGACCTCGGAACTGTTGAGCGAGCCTTGCGCCGAGCCGAGCTTGAGGAGGCTCACCGGCTTGAGAAGGGGATAACCTTCCTTGCGAGCGTGGCGAGTGCCGCGCCTTTCATCGGTCTCTTCGGAACCGTTTGGGGTATCATGAATGCCTTCCAGGGTTTGGCCTTCGCCAAGAATACAACTATCCAGGCTGTGGCCCCGGGTATCTCTGAGGCTTTGATCGCCACTGCTGTTGGACTCGCTGCGGCGATTCCATCCGCTATCGCCTTCAACTACTTCACGGCTGGAATGCGCAAGTTCCGCCAGTCGATGGACAGCTTCTCGGAAGAGTTCTTGAACATCGCTCGACGTCACCTGGTTAAGTAGGATACCGAAACAATGGCCGGCAATTTCAGCGCAGACTCAGACGGACCTATCGCGGCGATTAACGTTACTCCGCTTGTAGACGTGATGCTCGTACTGCTCGTTATCTTCATGGTTACGGCACCGATGCTTCAGCAGGGCGTGGAAGTTGATTTGCCAAAAGCCACCACGGCGCCTTTAAGAGGATCCGCGGAGCAGGTAGTCGTATCTCTTGATAAGGCAGGCACTGTGTATCTTGGGGCGGGGAATAAGGTTGAGTTGACCGATCTCGCTGATAAGGTGAAGGCGATCTTCGCTAATAGGCCGGAGAATGAGAGGAAGATCTACATTAAGGGCGACTCTTCTCTTGGGTATGGACGTATCATGGAGGTAATGGCCGCTTTGCATGCGGGCGGTATCACGCAGATAGGTCTTGTATCTGCTTCTCCAGACGGTAAAGGCGCGTAGACGAAGGGGTAGCCAGGACTGGCTGTGAGTGTGGCACAAAGTAACCCAGAAGATTGCTGGCGCATCGGAATATACTCATCCCTCGCTGGCCACGTCCTGCTTGCGGTTTTAGTTCTCGTTGGGTTTGGGTCCGGCTTCGAAGATTTTCCCGAGCCGGTCGTGTATTCCGTTTCGATCGAGGGTGGAAAGTCCCTCGGAGGAAAAGCTCAGCTCGCCAAGGACGACAAGCCTAGCCCTATAGCACCGGTTAAAAACGTGACAGCCGATTCGTCTCCTCAAGAGGAAACGAAGCCAGATCCGAAGGACGCCAAGCCTCAGGAGCCGGTGGAGGACGCCGAGGTAAGTATCGCTGACAAGAAGCCAACCCCGAAGCCTGTAAAGACTCCAGAGGCAAAGGCCACGCCTAAGACTCCACCAAAGGCGACACCTCCACCTGTCAAAAAGGATGATTCCAAGACAAAGAAGAAGAGCGACGGAGACGAGGTCGATAAGCGACTGCAGGCCGCGCTTCAGCGATACCTTGGAGAATCAACTGATGCTGGCGGTAAAGGGTTTGGTGCCGGCAAGGTCGGTGGAAGCGGAATGGGGGGTGGTGTTGTTCGACCTCCAGAGTTCTTCATTTATGAGAAGATTTTACGCTCTCGAATTAAGGATGCGTGGCGTTGGTATGATACGAACGCGGCGTTAATCACCCAGGTGGCGTTCGAGATTGAGCCAGATGGGTTGGTGAAGAACGTGCGCGTGACCAAGGGGTCGGGGGATTCGAGCTTTGATGAGTCCGTCGTGCGCGCTGTATTAAAGGCGAGCCCGCTCCCACCTCCGCCCGAGAAGGTCTATGAGCTCTATTTCAAGAGCGTTCGCATTACCTTTGATCCTCGAGAGTAGCGAAAGGGACTGTTTTCCGGAAAAAAGCGCTTTTGGGGTGTCGTGAGGCTGTCTCCTTGGGTTGCGCAGATCGTCGCTCTAGGGCATGAATAAAAAGTGCGCCAGGATGCCCGGTTCGTGCTCTGGCTGGGAGATTTCATGAAAAAAATTACCGCTCTTTTTGTCTCACTCTTCGCTTTCTCTGGCTCCGCGTTTGCTCAAACCGATCTCTATGTGCGAGGAGCTGGACGTCTCATTCCGTTGGCTCTTCCGCAGCTTTGTGGGCAGGCGGGGCAGGCTTCACCGGCGGTCGAGATTCCGACGGTTATGCGTCGAGACCTAGATCTCTCCGGTTATTTCGAGATCATCGATCCAAAGGGCTATATAGAGAGTGCGGGGAAGTGTGTTTCTCCTGAAGGCACGGCGTTCTCTGATTGGAGTGTCATCGGCACGGAAGGATTGGTAAAGGGCCAGGTAACGGTGTCTGGTGATCGGGTTACCGCACAGCTCTACCTTATCGACGTTCAAAAGCAGGCAGTGGTTCTTGCTAAGGAGTACACTGGCGACGCGTCGCAGGCACGGATGATTGCGCATCGCTTCGCGAATGAAGTGATGAAGTTTTATACGGGGTTTCCAGGAGTTTTTGGCTCTCAGATCGCTTTCTCGTCGAGAGTGGGGCGATTTAAAGAGCTTTTCGTTATGGATATGGACGGAAGTAACCTCCGGCAGCTTACCAACGAGAGAGGGTTGGCCATCTCCTCGTCATGGGATCCTGCGGGAGGGCGGCTTGTGTACACCTCTTTCCGAAATCGTATTCCAGATCTTTTCCTCTTGAACGTTGATACAAAGGCTACTCGCCAGGTAACGAAGACGTCTGAGCTTGAAATTGGGGCGCACTTCGTAGGGAGTGGGCAGCTTCTTGTTTCGCGTACGGAAGGTGGAGAGAGCGATATCGTTTTGATGAATACTGAGGGGGTTGTTCAGCGACGACTTACGCCTCCGAATCGCGCTATTGACGTTTCTCCAGTGCCATCTCCAGATGGCTCTGAGCTTCTTTTCTGCTCAAATCGGGGGGGTGGGCCTCAGATTTATCGGATGGGAATCGACGGTTCGAACGCTCGACGTGTGAGCTTTGTTAGTTCGAATTATTGTACTTCGCCTGCGTGGTCACCGACAGGTGATAGAATAGCGTTTGTCTGTCGGGCGGACGGTGGCTTCAATATGTTCATCAGTGACCCTGACGGAGGAAATGTCCTTCAGCTTACGAGTGGTGGAAGTAACGAGGATCCTGATTTCGCGCCAGACGGCCGGTATTTGACCTTCGCATCTACCGCATTTGGACCAGGTTACGCTATCGCTATCGTGAGGAGCGACGGAACCAGTATGAAACAGGTTTCCACGAGTCGCGGGGGTGATTTTGAACCGACTTGGGGACCACTTCCTAAATAAAGTTGCCTTTTTAGTGACCAAAGTCATTTCATTCTGACAACAGAGGATCTTAACTGCTTGCCAGGTTAAGATTTGTCGAGTATCAAGTGCATACCGCCTTGAACAGTGTACGGGGTAACAGTAAAAGGTCGCACGATCTGATGCTGTAAACCACGGCTAAAGCCTGTCGTACCAGCAGAGAGGGGGACGGATAAACCTCGAAGAGATCTGTTGTGTAGGCTAAACGGCGCAGTTTTGTTTGCTGGCTGGAGAGCGGTCAACGTTTGAGCGAGGTCCCGCGGGACGAAGGGTCAGATAGCGCGGCGCCACGGTTAAGTGAGCGGTGTAAAACTGGTCTTTTCAAGAGTTTAATCCACTTTGTGGGAGGAAATGAAATATGCGTAGTTTAAAGGTATTGGCCGTTTGTGCTGTAGCGTTCTTTGCGACTGGATGTTCTTGCTTCACCAGCAGCACTGATGGAAACATCGATCAGGCTAGCGACGGTGGTCCTCTTAAGGATATTCACTTCGCTTTCGATTCTTACAAGATTGACGCTGGCGCTAAGGCAACTGTTGCCGCTAACGCTGAGTGGCTCAAGGCTAACCCAGGTAAGACAGTTCAGGTAGAAGGTCACTGTGACGAGCGTGGAACTGCTGAGTACAACATGGTACTTGGTTCAAATCGCGCACGTGCAGCTGCTGACGCTCTTCGCTCTAACGGAATCGAGGCTTCGTCCTTGAGCACTGTTAGCTATGGAGAGGAGCTTCCTCTTGACCCACGCCACAACGAAGAGGCTTGGGCTAAGAACCGACGCGCTCACTTCAAGGTGAACAACTAAATAAAATCTTGCGGTGGAGACACCGCGGATTTATATGGACCCTGTGACGGAATCCCCGGCACAGGGTCTTTTTTTTGGATTTTAGGTGTATGTCGAGAGTATTAAATTTCGGATTGGCGGTGTTGGTTTCTGGTTGTGGAGCGGTCACCGTTAGTAAAGATGTTGAGACCCTTCAGCGAAGTGTCGCTGATTTACGTGCTATGCAATCTGAGCAGGCTGACACAATCAGTTCCCTCGATTCGCAAGTAAAGACTCTCTCTGGTCGTCTTGAGGAGATGGAATTTTCACAGAACAAGCGCCTCGGTTCTGATCTTTCAGGCTTAAAGGACGAGATATCCTCTCTTCGACGACGAGTACCTCCGCCAGCCGCAGTGCCGGTTGCTGAGCTTGAGGCAGATGAAGCGTGGGGGGCGAACTTACCAGCCGAATCCGCTCAAATCTTCGCCGACGCGTTGGCCCTTCTGCGGGAAGGAAAGTACCAAGACTCGATACCGCTCCTGCAGTCTGTGGTAGAGCAGGCTGGGCCGAAAGCCAGCACCCCGCTCTTTTGGCAGGGCGTCGCCTATGATGGATTAGAGGACAATCGTGGGGCTTTACGGGCCTATTCTGAGGTTGTTTCCAGGTATCCGAAGAGTAATCGAGCTCCTTCGAGTCTCTATCGGCAAGCTTTGGTCTTCTCTCGCCTTGGGGACAAGAAGACCTCGGCCCTAAGTCTGAGAAAATTGGTGGACGATTATCCAAAATCTCCAGAAGCGTCCATGGCAAAGGATAAGCTTAAAGAGTTAAAGTAGGCTCGTCTGTTTTTGGCGTGTTCAACCCCTCGGCGAGCTGGTGCTTGGATAGGGTGAACACGCACGAGCTTGCATGAAATCTGAACACCGACCGCATCTCTATCGACATCCCGCGTCACTGCCTTCGTCTTTGCGGGGTGGCGTTGTCGCGCTTGGAAACTTTGACGGAGTTCATAGAGGACATCAGCAAGTTATTGCGGAGCTCCTCCGTATAGCCACAGGTCGGCCGGCGGTAGTGGTTTCGTTTTATCCTCATCCCGTGAAAGTTCTAAAAGGTACTTCAGAGCCGAAAGCCCTGAGCAGTCTTCGAGAGAAGCGAGACCGGTTGGGGGAGCTTGGGGTTCAATTACTGTACGGTATTCACTTTACCAAAGCGTTCGCGCGCGTGACGGCGAAGCAATTCATTGAGGATGTTCTTGTAAAGTCACTCGACGCGAAGGCTCTTGTGGTTGGCGAAGATGTCGCCATTGGCTTTTTGCGCGAGGGAAACCTTGAGTTCCTGAAGCGCGAGCTTCCGAAGTATTCGATCGAGCTTCATGTTGTTCCAACTTTCAAAAGTAATCACGAGCGACCGAGCTCTCGACGCATTCGAGAATTGCTTGCCGAGGGAGATGTACAAGGGGCGGCGCATATGATTGGCGCTCCGTTCACGGTGTCCGCGCGTGTCGGTCACGGTGATAAACGGGGACGCACGATCGGGTTCCCAACGGCGAATGTGAGCACTGGCGCTCGATTGCTCCCCAAGAGGGGCGTGTATTCCTGTATAGTGGAATATCATGGACGTTCGTATCCAGCGGTAGCGAATATCGGAATCAGGCCAACATTCAACGGTCGCGGCGAACGGTTAGAGGTGCACATTATCGGGGAGACTTTCGAGAGTTTGTACGGCAAGCGGTTGCATGTTGGTTTCGTTGCCCGTTTGCGTGATGAGAAAAAGTTCGGTTCGATCGATGAACTGAAATCTCAGATAGCTCAAGACGTCGAGTCCGCGAAGAAGAGTTTAGGAGTATGAGCACTAAGAGTCACACTATTCAGTACCAAGGCGAAGAGTCTCGGCTTGACCGAGTTCTTGTGGCCGAGCTGTCCGCCACGCTTTCGCTGAGTCGTTCGCAGGTAGAGCGCTGGATTGAAGGCGGACTAGTGCAGGTAAATGGCAAAGCGATAACCAAGCCAGCGTATAAAGTAGTCGCTGGTGATACAATTGAGGTCGAGGTCGGTCCTGAAAAGCCGACGCACGTTACTCCCTTAGAGTTGCCGTTAGAGATTTTATATGAGGATAAGCACCTTTTGGTTATCAACAAGCCATTTGGGCTCTCGATGCACCCAGGCGCGGGGAATGTCACGCACACTCTCGCTAACGCGGTTGTTCATCACGTCGGCAAAAAACAGCTTGCGGTTGGTGAATCGGATCGCCCAGGGATAGTGCACCGTTTAGACAAGGACACTACGGGGGTTGTGGTTGTTGCGAAGTCGACGGCGGTTCATGGAGCGCTTTCTAAGCAGTTCGCGGAGCGAACGGTGGGGCGAAGCTACTATGCGCTTGTCTTTAGCACTCCTCGCGCTAATAGGCCTATTCAAACGCAGGATGCGGGTGAGATCTCAGCGCCTATTGGGCGCCATCCGACGAACCGCAAGCTCATGGCCGTGGTAGAGGCGGGACGACCGTCGGTTACGACGTGGAAAGTTGTGGAGCGATTCGCGCATGGAACTCTCGTTGAGTGTGCGCTTAAGACGGGCCGTACTCACCAGATCCGAGTGCATATGAATTACATCGGGTGTCCTGTGATCGGAGATCGCTCGTACGGGGAGTTCTCAAATTTACCCAAGACTTTAGAGCGGGCGGCTACCGCTTTTGGCCGTCAGGCGCTTCATGCCGCTACGCTGTCGTTCACGCACCCTGTGACGCAAGAGCGACTTTCGTTTTCCGCCAAGCTCCCTGAAGATTTTGAAGGGCTTGTTGAAGCATTCCGCGCCACGAGGTCGTGAGGAGTGAATCCTGAATTTTTCATAGTCGATCGGGAAGGGGTCTCGTTCGTTGTCTATCGTCCGTGGTGGGACGAGGGGATCGTGCATGGCTCAACGCTAGGTCCAATCTCTTTTGCGCCTGACTCAATGTCCGCTAGTGCTGGAGTATTAAAAGAGGCCATTGGGGCGAGTCAGATCGCTAACCTTCGTCAAAATCACGGAAACGTATTCTTTGATGCGCGTGTAGGTCAAAGCCTAGAGCGTATTCTCAAAGAGAAGAGATCGCTGGAGCGGTTTGAGGAGTGTGACGCGATCATCGCGCCGATCTCTCAGAATGTGCCAGCCGAGGTAGTCGCTTACGGGGTGTCTACCGCTGACTGCGTTCCTGTTGTGGTTCGAGGACAGGACGGGTGGGCCATGATTCACGCTGGGTGGCGGGGGCTGGCGAACAGAATCATCGAACGAACAGTTCTTGCGTTAGGAGCCCCTCTAGAGGTCGCCATATTCCCCTGTGCTGGCGGGGAGTCCTATGAGGTGGGGTTAGAGGTTATTGACGCCATTGGCTCGTCAGCGGCCTTTACGCCAAGAGACGGGGAGTCAACGCGTGTGTTGCTGGATACTGCTCAGACCGCTGTTAACCAGCTTGCGCCATTGTTAAGAGGCGGGCGGGTAGAGACCTCTGGAATGTGCACCATCACCGATACACGGCTTCACTCGCATCGCAGGGATGGAGAGCGTGCGGGGCGTGCCCTGACTTTTGTCACACCTAAGTCATCGAAGTGAGAAAAATCCGGCTGTTTTGTGAACAAATTCTCTTAGCGACTCTGAATTTTCTCGGTATACTGAAAGTCTAGTGCAGGTAAGTGCCTTGATGTAGTGAAGTTGTTGCACTCAAGCGTGACAGGATAGAGGAGGGGGCGCATGGAGAGCCACGAGCGTGAGCTGATTGAAAAAGCTCAAACCACAAACTTCGAAGTCAAGAAATTGTACAAAGAACACCAAGAACTCGACGAAAAGCTCAAAAAGCTCGGACGCAAGGGGTACCTCACCTCGAGTGAGGAAGCTGAGGAGCGAAAACTCAAGCAGCTTAAGCTCCGGGGTGTTGAGCGGATGCTCAAGCTCGCGAATTCTTAAAATACGTCGCAGTACTACTCGTATCGAAGCGCGTCGAGGATCTCGATTCGAGACGCCCTCCACGCTGGACCTACGCCGAACGCCACGCCTACGAAGACAGCGAGAAAGAACGCCGGCAGTACGATCCACATCGGCGCTCGCATATCAAAGTACGGGAACGCGAAGTAGAGCCCATAGGTGATAAGGACAGCACCGCCCACACCAACGAGGCCGCCGAGCACCGAGAGTGATATCGCCTCCGCGAGGAGCTGTTTCATAATATCGACGCGGCGGGCGCCGACCGCGCGGCGGATGCCGATCTCTTGAGTTCGCTCGACAACTGTTACCCACATAATGTTCATGATGCCGATGCCTCCCACCACCATTGAGATGGCGGCTATCGCGGCAAGTACGTAGGTCAGCATAGAGAGGATCGTATTCATACTCTCCATCATGGATATCTGAGTCATGATGGTGAAGTCTTCCTCTCCGTCACGTCGCTCTTTGAGGATCTCAGTCATCTCGGCGACGGCGTCATCCATACCCACTCGAGAGGAGGCCTTGGCGCGAATTCCGAAAAGTTTGTCGTCGTTAAAGAGTTTGAGCGCCGCTTCAGTTGGGATGAATCCGAGCTCGTCAAAGTCGAGTCCGAGTTTGTTTCCCATAGGCGCTAGTACACCTACGATCCGGTACTCGCTTTCATTGAGTTTAACGCTGAGTCCCACAGGATCGGCGTCACCAAACAGCTCTGTTGCCACATTTTGTCCCAGGACAACGACTCGTCGGCCGTATTCGTCCTCTTCGCGTGAGAAGTACTCTCCCCGGCCTACTTTGATGTTTAGAATGTGGGGGAATTGCTCGTTCGTGCCAAAAACGGTGATGTTCGCTAACGCGTCTTCATAGCGGACCGAAACTGTGCCGAGCACGAGTCCAGAGACGGCTTCGAGATTCAGAGCGCGTTTCTCAATCGCCTGCACGTCGGCGGTTGTCATTTTTCTTTGAGCCGCCCCTACGGGAGGACCGAGGTGCGTTTTACGATCGGATTTACCAGGTTGGACGATAATGAGATTTGTTCCGAGTCCCTCAAATTCACTGGTAACGTAGTTCTTCGCTCCTTGCCCGACGGAAACGAGGAGGACGATGGCGCCCACACCAATCACCATTCCGAGGATAGTAAGTGCCGTTCTCAGCTTTTGAGAGAGGAGGGATTCAAAGCTGAGGCGAACGATCTCTTTAACTTGCACGACGGTCCTCCACGAGTTCGCCATCTCGAAGCGACAGCGTGCGGTGGGCATGTCCCGCTATCGCTGGATCGTGGCTCACCATAATGATGGTAACACCTTCCGCGTTCAGGCGATCGAAGAGCGTGATGATTTCTTTGCCGCTTTTCGAGTCGAGGTTGCCTGTGGGCTCGTCAGCGAAGAGGAGTTTTGGACGATTAACTATCGCGCGAGCGATAGCGACTCGTTGCCGCTGTCCGCCGGAGAGCTCGTTTGGGAGATGATTCATGCGGTTTTCAAGCCCAACCATCGTAAGCGCGTCGGCGGCTCGGGCTCGTTGTTCTGCCTCTGGGAGGGCAGCTTCATACGTGCCAGCGTACACGAGAGGCATCATGACATTTCGTAAGGCGGTGGCTCTCGGTAGGAGATGAAAGCTTTGAAAGACGAAGCCCATGAACTTGTTTCTAAGTTGGGCACGTTCGGTGTCCGAGAGATTTTCGACTGGGGTGCCCTGCAATAGATAGCGACCGTTTGTTGGTTTATCGAGGAGTCCAAGGATGTAAAGGAGAGTGGATTTGCCGCTCCCCGATGGGCCTGTGATAGAGATGAACTCGCCTGGTTCGATTGAGAGGCTCATCGATCGAATGGCGTGGATCTCTTCGTCGCCACGACGAAAGACCTTGTCGAGCCCTTCTATAGAGATGAGAGCCATAAATCCCTTGGATTATCGAATCGGTTTGACGAGGAGACCGTCTTTTAACTCAACTTTATCGGAAGGGAGGATGACCTCATCTCCCTCGGATAACCCAGAGACGATCTCGCTCACCGTGTACCCAAAAATTCCTACTTCAACAGGTGTCTTTTTAGCTGTAGAGCTTTCTAATCGATAGGCGTAGCGACTCCCGCCACGTCCGAGAAGAGCTTTCGTGGCAACTGTTAGCGCGTTGTCTTTTGTCGCTATTATGACTTCGACATCCGCGGAGGCCCCGGCGGGAAGGAGGATTTCCTCATTCTCGATTGATAGTTCGATCTCTGAGGTTCGGTCCTGCTCACGAATACTGCTGACGAACGGTACTACTTTTCGAACGGTGGCTTTGAACGGTTCTCTGCGGACCGCGAGAATCTTTATTCTCGCGGGAAAGCCCACCTTAATCTTTGGAAGATCGACTTCATCTATTTCGGCACGCACGTACCGCGGAGAGAAATCTACAATTCGGATTGGCGCTTGAGTCATGATCGCCGTGATCTGCGAAAGTTGCCCGACTTCCAAGTTTAACTCAGCGATGATGCCATCATAGGGAGCCTTGATAAGGCTTTTCTCATAGCCGATAACAGCCGCGTCGAAGGCGGCATGGGCCTGAGTGAGTCCACTTTGAGACATCGCGCTGCTCTTGCTGAGCTTCTCCGCGCGTTCAAGTTCTTGCTTCGTATAATCGAGACGAGAGATCAGATCTTCGTTCTCTACTTGGGCGAGTACCTGTCCTTTGCGAACGGAGTCCCCGAGCTTTACGTTAAGTTCCTTTACGCGACCGACGGTTCCGAACGCGAGCTCCGCGACCTGTTCTGCTTTGACCGTGCCGGAGTTAACGCTTGAGACAGTCGCCTCTACTCGACTTCGTCCCACTTTAATTACGGAAACTTCTGGCTTTGAGCGACAGCCGCTGGATGCCGCCACCACAAGCGCTGAAAAGATAATTGAGGTGAGAAGGGGGCGCATAGAGCTTCCGAGTATAGGTTGTTTGCGGAGCGGGGGCCGCCTGTTAGGCGTCAGTGATAGTTCTACTATGAGGGGGAACGCCTCACAACCGTATGTAGTGTCAGTGTGCTCAGGCTGTGAGGGAAGGGGGAGGGAAAGGAAAAAGGGGCTCCCGGAGCCCCTTTTTTGAGTTACGCCGCTCTGCGACGCGTACGAATCTTCGTTTTCGCGTTCAGAATAGCGTGTCGCGTTTTTTCGGGATTGAATCCAAAATAGCGACAGATAGAGTTAAACGAGAGAACGTACTCCTCATCTTCGTCCATGAGGTAATCAAGAGCCTCTTGGCGAAGTTCGGGTCCGGCGCTGAGATCTTCGATTGTTCGAAGAATCATCGCTCTCATTAATTCACTAACTGCCGTGTATCCCTTCCCACCGAGATACGCGAGATCCATTTCAGGCAAACGATCAGAACTGCTCACGATAGACTCCTTAAAAAGCAAGGATTCATTTACGGTGAAGCCGCCAACGTCCTCCGCACTCTCGCCCCATCAAAGCGAACATGAAGGGATGGGTGTGCAGGATGTAAGCATGCTCCCAAAACCTGTGAGCAAACATAATTTAACCTGCTAGGTTCGAAGTCACCCTCGAGCCCAGACTTGACTTCGTTATGGAGGGTTTTCCTAAAGCGACGCTTAAAGGCTTGAAAAACATGCTTTTCGCCCCAAAATCATTGTTTTGAGTGCTTTTCAGGCGGTTTTAGGTAGAGGACCCCCTGGGGAACTGCCCCAGAAACCGCACATTAAGGGAATCTGCATGCATATCCCCTTCGTGGCCCACAGAAAGAGGCCCATGAGGTGGTTTTGGTTTTTTCCGTTTTTGGAGTCCGGTATGCAGAAGTCAATATTCCTTTCTCTAGCCCTCGCGATGTGTGTTCCTGTTCTTGCTCTCGCTGAGGGGGGAGGTTCGACAACCACAGTCCCAGCATGCTCGAAAGAGGCTTGGCGAGTTGAGAAAGCCACAAAGAACCTTGACAGCGCCGTCTCCGCTCTTAAAAAACCATCTGCCCGATACGTCATTGAGCAGGAGAAGCTAAACAAAGAACTCGCGAAGATTTTTGACGCCCTTGGTGTGGTTACCAAGACGGGCACGACGGTGTTCGATAGTTGTAAGAGCACCCTTCAGGCTGCCGGCAAAATACAAGACTTAGGCGCAAAGCCGACTTTGATGGACGCCGTGATTACAGGATGTTCGAAGGACCAGCAAAAGTCCCTCACTAAATCTCGAAATAACATGACCCGGCTTACGAAACAGTTTGATCTTAAGACGAAGCAGGGAGACGCGAAGCTGGCTCGTTTGAAGAAGACAATTGGGCAGAAGCAGAAGATTCTTGACGCATCCACAAAGTCAAAGTCCGACGCGGAAGGGATGTTGGCTCAATGTAAGGCTCCGGCGAAGCCGTAACATCTATTCGAAGATTCGAGCGGTTTGAAAAAACGCTTTGGCGTGGCGACGCCCCTATGTAGTGGTGCGCCTCGGCGCGAGGCCCCGATGAACCCGGAGGCTTGTTCGCCTACAGCACCCGCTCAAGCGCGAAGTCGATTACCGCGAAGAGAGCCTCCCCTTCAGGAGTGAGGTTGTGCAGATCGTTTCCAAGAGCTCGTGTGAGGTGCTGGGTGGCTTTGTCCGCGTAGTGGCGAGCCATCTCTTTTGATTTTACGATGACTGGGCCGTTTCTAAGAGCCTGTAGCGCTTTATCGACATACTCGCCTTCGGTCTCTGCCTGCGGCGCTTGAAGAAGTCGTTGAGCGAGTGGATCGCCGCTCTGCAGCCACAACATATTCACCATGGATGGTTTGCGCTCAGCTATATCGAGTCCTGGGCGTTTGCCGAGTGTAGCCTCATCCGAGGTCACATCAAGGATGTCGTCGATGATCTGGAACGCGATGCCGAGGGACTCGCCAAACGCGGACATCTCTTGAGTCGTCTCTTCTGATGATCCGGTAAGATTCGCCGCGCAGAACGCCGCAAGCCTGAACAAGGAAGCTGTTTTGCGTGTCGCGATGGTGAGAGTCTTTTCGACAGAGTGCTCGTCTTGATGCAGAAGTGTCTCTAACGCCTCTCCCTCGACAAGTTCGATGCACGCTTGTTCGGTCGCTTCGATGATTTCACGATCGAGGCGAGAGCAGAGTCCGAACGCCCGTGTCAGAAGATAGTCTCCTGAGAGCAGGGTAGCTGGAGTGCCATACTTAGCATACGGAGATGGTTTGTGTCGTCGGATCGGCGATTGATCGATGATGTCATCGTGCATCAACGTTGCCATGTGAATCAGTTCGATGCCGGCTGAGATATCAATGATGTCAGGGGTGATCTCTGTCGCGCCAAGTGCTTTCGAGCAGAGTAGGGCGAGGATCGGTCGGATTCTTTTGCCACCGAGTGTGAGGAGGTAATCCGGAATCTCCGTCATTAGGACGACATCGGACCTAAAGGTGCTACGAATACGTGTCTCTACATCCTTAATTTCTGGGACAAGGGTAAGGGCGTGAGCGAAACGTTCTTTTGCGGATGGTTGAGAGGTGTCTGATTGAGCTGTCATTGCCGTCATGATTAAGACAGATACCTACCACTTTATCAGTCGGTAAACCATCGCTGAGGCGAGAGGGGGCCGTGCCCGCTGAGCCCAAATGCGGAATCGGGTAGAAGGTGCCGAACGTGAAACCGGGTGAAGCCGCGTTTAGCGGCGAGAGGGGGCGTAGCCCCCTGGGCTGAAATGTCGAATGGGATAGAGGGTGAAGCCGCGTTTAGCGGCGAGAGGGGGAGGCCCCCTGGGCCCGAATGCCGAATGTGAAACCTGGGCCCGAATGCCGAATTGGATAGAGGGTGAAGCCGCGTTCAGCGGCGAGAGGGGGCGTAGCCCCTTGGGCTGAAATGCCGAATGGGATAGACGGTGAAGCCGCGTTCAGCGGCGAGAGGGGGAGGCCCCCTGGGCCCGAATGCCGAATGTGAAAATTGTCCCCAGCGGGATTCGAACCCGCGTCTTCACCGTGAAAGGGTGACGTCCTAGGCCAGGCTAGACGATAGGGACACAAAAATCGGGCAGTTTCGGTAGTGTTTTGAACGTAATCTTGCGACTATTTCTACCTATCCCCTTAGCCAAGGGGCCAGCCCACTTTTCCGGGTCGACGTATCGCCCCGTAAAGGAGGCATAGAGTTATCTGAGTTAAGGCGGGCGGTCAACCCTTAGCCGTAAGTTATTGTGCTTGTTTGCGCGTCCTATGAGGCCCTTACCCTTTGAAACCTTACAGCTTCTAGCCGCTCAGGCGGGGCTATCGGTGTTATCGGTGGCGGGACCTGAGGCTCTAGCGGTTGATGGTGGGCGGCTGCGCGCGTGGCAGGAGGCAGGGTATGCCGCCGACATGGGGTATATGGAGCGCCCTCCTGAGCTTCTATCTGACCCCAGCCGTCTCTTAGAGTCGGTCAAAAGTATCCTCGTTATCGCCGCTTTCTATGACCGGGTAGCCCGTCCTCCGCTACCCCTAGGACACGGAAGGGTGGCTCGATACGCCTGGGGTAAGGATTATCACAAAGTGCTTCGAGAGCGCCTCACCCGCCTAGCGGAGCTGGTCAGGGGGCACCTTGGGGAGAGTGTCGAGTATCGTGTCTTCTCGGATTCAGTGCCCCTCCTTGAGCGGGCCCTCTCTGCTAAATCGGGACTTACCTTCATAGGTAAGAACACCATGGCGATCATCCCAGGGCAGGGGAGCTTCTTTTTCATTGGTGAGGTGCTATGGAACGTGGAAGTCGAGCCGCCGTTAGAGTCTCCTGGCGCGAAGGGACGGTGCGGCGCTTGTTCTAACTGCCTCGATAAGTGTCCTACAAACGCGTTCGTTTCTGAGCGTACCCTCGACGCGGGCCGTTGTATTTCGTACCTGACTATCGAGAAGCGGGGAGTGTTGAGTTACAACGAGCGGTCGTGGTTAGGGGAGTGGATCTTCGGGTGTGATGTCTGTCAGGAGGTGTGCCCCTTCAACATCGTGCCCTTAAAAACGGGGAAGACCGCCGCTCTTCCAGAGCTTTCGTCTGAGGCCGGGGTCGGCTCTATGCTTTCGCTTGAGCGCGTTCTCTCTATGCGAACCGATGAAGAATTCAGGAAGGTCTTTCAAGGCACAGCCATAGTGCGGACGAAGCGCGAGGGGCTCCTGCGTAATGCCGCCGTGGTGAGCGCCAATACTCATTCGGTGAATCTCTTTGAGCTCTTACTCGAACGGGCTGAAAAAGACCCTTCGATCGTTGTGCGTCGCCACGCCTTGTGGGCGGCGGCGACCATCGCTTCGAAAGAGGGGGCGGTGAAAGAATGGCAGGTTCGCTCCCTCGTGGGGCGCCTGTCACAGGAAGGAGATTCCTCTCTTGGCGAAGAGATTGAGGGCATTTCCTCCCAGTTGCCAAATTTGGTGTGAGGTCGCAAACTGGTGCGACTTTATGAAAAATATCTTCACCATACTCATCGCTTCGCTCGCTATCTTCACCACTGGCTGCGCTCCTGAACTTGGATTGAAAGTCGCGCCACCAGATGTTCCTTCTCAACTGAAGGAAGATAAAGAGAAGACCCCGAAGGCTGAGGCTAAGCCCCTTATGGGTGTAAAGGTCAGAGTGTCGCCTCTCTTGGATGGTCGTAGCTCGGATACTATCGTAGTAATCGATGGACGAAGCATCCCATCAGAGGGGCCCGTAGGAGTGTCCGCCCAAGCTGGTCTCGAGCGACAGATTCGTGAGGCTGGTGGGCGCATTGCCGTACTTCAGTCGTCGACCATCGAGGGTGAGGTTGTGGAGTGGCTCGCAAAGGTTAAGCCGAGCTTCCCACTCTCTGACGTGAGCGCAAAGGCAAAGATTAAGATTACCGTTCGTGACGCTCAGCAAAAAGTTCTGTATCGCGGAACCTACGGAGGCGAGGCCAATAAGCGAGATCCGTTCTTAGGAGAGCGTGATGTGCAAGAGGCTCTCGGTGACGCGATGGCTCGAGCGATCAGCGCCGCTGTCGCTGACGAAGTAATGGCGCAGCAGCTGATGAGTGCGGGGCGGAAGTAACGGCTTCTGTTTTCATCGTGCCTCTGTGGTTCCGATTTGAATCGGGGCTTTTGTACCTGCGGCCGGCGAGGCCGCCGGCCCTCCAATGTACTCACGTGGGATTCCTGGAGGGCCGGCGGCCTCGCCGGCCGCGGGTACGAATGCTACCGTTCCGCTCCGTTTTCTATATCCGCATGCCAAACCGTTTAGGGTTGAGCAACTAACTGAGCTAAGCGTAGATTTGAGCTGAAAGGCAACAACCATGCACATTCAAAACGACCCCAAGAAAAATCCCGTCCCTCAAATCCCCTCAGTCCCTGAATCCGAATTAGTATTTGAGACGGCCCGTTCGAGTGGTCCCGGAGGTCAAAACGTCAATAAGGTTGAGACGAAGGTACGCGTAGTCTTTGACCTCTGGGCATCTCCGGCGTTTACCTTTGAACAGAAGGGCGCGATCGTCCGAGACGTGGATGTGCAAAGGCATATCCGCAAAGACGGAAAAGTCGCCGTGTCATCCCAAGTTCACCGATCTCAAGCGATGAACAAGGAAGAGGCTATTAAAAAATTGAACGCGATGATTTCGGTCGCGCTGACTCCCGAGCGAGAGCGAGTCGCCACCGAGCCTCCACCCTCAGTCGAGATAGATCGTCGTCGGGGCAAGGATTATCGAGCTTCTCGGAAAGAGGATAGGCGGCGTGATTATTCGCGAGAGGGGGAGTGAGCGAAAGTCGCTTGGGTTTAGTTCGTGCTGTTCAGGGTGGGATTCCGGGAACATTTGTACCCGCGGCCGGCGAGGCCGCCGGCCCTCCAATGCACTCACGTGGGATTCCTGGAGGGCCGGCGGCCTCGCCGGCCGCATGTACTAATGTTGCGCGATTACCGCAACGATACGTGCTTTAGCTTGGGCCCGACACTACCAGCGGAATGAGATCTGATTAGTCGCTTCGCTACGATTTGGCAGTAGGCGTAGGAGCGATCGTCTCACTCTCTTTTCGCGTCAGCTCCTTGGCGATCCGATCCAGCATAGCGTCAAAGAGTAGGGGATCCCGATCTCGATACTTGCTCAACACATCAAGTGCTTTTTGAAGCTCTCCGTGCTCTTCGAAATAAGACGCTACGGCGCGGTATCTATCTGAGATGAGAGGAGTGCCGACACCGTTCTTTTCTGCCTCTTCGTACGTTTGCAAGGCTTTCTCTGTATCGCCGCGACCCAATTCTACATCACCGATCGTGAGAAGGTAGAAGTAAGGGTTCTCCCATTCGGGTCGGTCGGACACCTCAAGACGAGAAGTCATGTGCTCGCGGTATGCTTCAATCGCCTCATCGTACTTTCCTTGTCTGGTGAGTTCGTCCGCGTCTCGGAGTTTTTGGGAGGAGTCGCTGAACAGAGAGCAGCCTGCGGCGCAGGAGATTAGAAGGGAAATGACGACGCGTTTCATAGTGCGATATTTGTATCGTGGGAGAGGAGTCGGAGCCAGCCGAAATGTTGAGGGTTCGCGATCTCGACTAGCGTTTTGCTTGCTCGGACAGCCACGCGAGGTATTCGCGAGTGGAGAAAGTTTTTCCATCACTTTGTGTGCGCCATCGCTTGTGAAACCACACCCATTGGGTTGGATGAGCGCGGATGATTTGTTCAAGTCGACTGCTGTACTCTGTGAGGATTTCTTCTGTCGAGAGTCCATCCGGTATTTGCTTCGCGTGAATCTCGAATCGAGTGCCGTGAGTTCTTACCATGAACGCAGTCACGAAGCGCGCGTTAAACCGCCTTCCGATATCGATGAGGGCGGAGGGGGTTTTAGCCGGTACGCCGAAGAACGGGACGAAGACGCTGTCGACGCGCGTGTCCTGATCGATGAGAGCGGCCATAACGCGACGCTCTTTGAAGCAGCTCGCGATCCGTTTGATCCCCGAGCGGTCCGAGCGCCAGATCGTGTCAACTCCGTAGGACTCCCGAAGGGATCGTAAGGCCGCTTGGAAGTGCGGATTGCGAGCCTCTTTACCGACGGTCGAGATAGGAATGCCGCGAGCGATGTTGTACGCGGCAAGCAGATCCCAGTTTCCGGTGTGCGCCGTGAGAGCGATGATCGGACGCTCGTCTTTCGTCCATGAAGTGATTTCATCCCAGTTGCCGCATGACACATACGAGAAAGGAGCAGTGATGCGTGGTTTAAGGTTAAAGCTCTCTAGGATGGATCGGCCGAGATTAGCGAAAACGAGTGGCGTTAACTTCTTGGTATTTAGTTCAGGGAAGAATAACGAAAAGTGCGCGCGAGCGATGAGAGCTTCGCGAAATGGAAAGAGACCGACGACGTATCCGATGCCCGCTCCCAGCGCCGAACGTACACCGAACGGCAGCGCCCCAATCGCTCGAATAAGGCTGATGATCGCCAGGGCGGGAAGGGATGTACGTTCAATCGTTGCGTTGTCAGCGGAGCTAGTTGCTACAGAGGCGTCGTCCATTCAGCGTCTTCATCCATTGGGTAACGGTCTCGAATGCCCTGCATCAACAGGAAGTCTGAAACTCGATCATGAACGAGTATACCAGAAAACGCGCCGTCTCGCAGGACCACAAGTACCGAGCCACCCGTGTCCTCTAAGGTTGTGAAGGCGGTTGAGAGGGGCTCATTCACATCTATTGTAGGAACTTCAGGGCCGGTTAGGGATCCGATATACTCGTCCGACTGTGTAGCCGCGTGTTCAAGGATGTCGTCTCGGAAGACGATCCCGATAACCCGGTCGCCTAGAAGGATCGGGTAGAGAGGTTGGAGTGACGTAAGAGCTGTTCGAAGCGCTTTGGATACGGTCGTTCCGTGAGTGAAAAACTCAAGGCGTTCGCGGGGTATCATCGCGTCGCCGACCGTGTACGCTATAGCGATTCCGCGAGCCTCTGACCGGACCTGCTCCTGCAATGCCCCGAAGAAGATGATGAACGCGATGATAAACAGCATCGGTTGTTGCGCGTATATCGCGGCGCCAGCCATCAGCAGGCACAAGCCCTGACTTACTCGGGCCGCTATTCGAGTGGCGTGTTTCACCTTCAATACATTCAAGGTAGCTCGAAGGACTCGTCCTCCATCCATCGGTAGAGCAGGGATAATATTGAACACGGCTAGCGCGATGTTTGTCATAAAGAGTCGATCGACGGTAGTAAGGGCCGCGAGGTCTTGTTTTATGAGTGTTTCAGGATTCACCCACGCATAGAGGATTCCGGCGATGACGATGTTCGAAACTGGTCCTGCTAGTGAGATGAGTAGCTCTGCTTTTGGCGGTGGTTGAGCGACAATCGAAGCGATCCCTCCAAAGGGATAGAGGGTAATGTCACGTGTTTGGATTGCGAATCGCTTTCCAACCAGGGCGTGCGAGATCTCATGGATGAGGACGCACATGAAAACGAGGATAACAAATACCGTCTCATGAAGAGCTTGCCCACTTTCGGCTCCGAGTACGAGCCAGAGGAGAAGGAGAAGAAACGTAGCGTGAACCCGAATCGGAATTCCAGCTACCGTACCGACCCGAAGGGCCCATGGGGAATGGCTTCTGTTCATGGACAGGATGGTACACTGATTTAGGGTCGAAAGGTACCGGTGGGCATCGCCTCCCGACAGCATGACTCTTGGCATGGCGAACGAGACCCTGAGGCGATAGCTTTTGCGTCTTTCAAGCACGAGCCTGTCCAAGCATTATAGCGGGATAAGTTACCTCCCTAACGGGGTTTTTGACCTGGCGGAGGGGAGTGCTAGTATCGAGATCATTTTAGCGAAAACTGGACGATTAAGAGGTTCGCATGAAGAGCGACAGAGTAGGTATCGTTGGCCTAGGATACGTGGGGCTCCCACTTGCGTTAGCTATGGGGCGTGCGTTTAAAGACACTGTCGGCTTTGACGTTAGTAATGAGCGCGTGGCGATGCTTCGCAACGGACAGGACCCTACGTTCGAGGGGCTTGATAACGACGTTAAAGAATCGTCTGTTCTCTTCACCACGGATCCAACCACGTTAGCTCAGTGTGATGTTATCATCGTCGCGGTTCCCACTCCCATTGATGAGAACCGGCAGCCAGATCTTGGAGCCCTAGCAAAAGCTAGCACAACGGTCGCGAAGAACTTGAAGCGTGGCGCCGTCGTTGTGTACGAGTCCACGGTGTATCCGGGAGTTACAGAGGATGTGTGCGGAGCGATTCTTGAGCGCGAATCCGGGATGAAGAGAGGAGAGGATTTCTTCCTCGGCTACTCTCCAGAACGAATCAATCCTGGAGATAAGGAGCACACCCTTGAAGCTATCGTAAAGGTGGTTGCCGGCGAAAACGAAGAGACGACGCAACGTCTCGCTCAAGTGTATGGCGCTGTTGTGAAAGCTGGATTGCACTTAGCTCCATCGATTCGAGTGGCGGAAGCTGCAAAGGTAATCGAAAACACCCAAAGAGATCTAAATATCGCTTTGATGAATGAATTGGCTCTAATCTTTGATCGAATGGGGATTAGGACAAAAGATGTTCTTGAGGCCGCGGGCACTAAGTGGAACTTCCTAAAGTTCTCCCCAGGATTGGTTGGTGGCCACTGTATCGGCGTAGATCCTTACTACCTCACCGCAAAAGCGCAGCAGCTCGGATACCACCCCCAGGTTATTTTGGCTGGTCGGCGTATTAACGACGACATGGGAGTATTTCTCGCGCAGCGCACCGTTAAGCTTATGATTCAAGCGGGCATACCTCTTAAGGGATCTCGTATCGGAATCCTTGGGGTTACCTTTAAGGAGAACGTGACTGACATCCGCAACAGTCGGGTACCTGATATCGCGCGCGAGCTCATGGAGTTTGGTATCGAGCCGTTGATCCACGATCCGCTCGCCGATGGGG
>CANLCB010000003.1 GCA_947488865.1 Deltaproteobacteria bacterium
CGACTTAACGTCTACCGGAAACTCTGGGAATACCGCTGACACGAACTCAACCAACGGCAGTTCGTCCCAAGGATCTTCGTTAGAAGACAAAGAGGAACCTAGCGGCGCCATCACTAAATTCTCGCTAGGGGATGGTACAGTCTTCACCTGCCCTTCTGGCAACGTGGGATTCAGAGTCGTTGGGAGTGACTCTATCGAGCGAGGATACTGTTGCCCTGCGGGAAGCAGTACCGTAACGGTCGGCACAAACCTTCAGGGTCAATGCGCATAATCGGAAAGTTCAGAGAAACTAATGTGATTCGCTAAAAACCCGTTGATTTATAAGGGTGGAGTATCGCAAAAAATACTCCACCCATTACTTCCAGCACTACCTCCCTAACCTAGGCAGAAAAAAGTCTCCTCTAACTGCCTCAAGAGACACTCAGGAGTTACGCGGGTGTCCGGCCCATCGGTAGACATAACCACGCTGCGGGTCTTTTCAGAGTGATCGCCCCCAGTGATGGAGACCTCCACTTCATACCTTCGCTCGGCGAGCACTGGCGTTTCTCGAGGAATTATCGAGAGATTCCGCGGCAAATCTGGATGCCTCACGTGGATCCCTTGGAGGGACCCCAGCGAAAACCATGAATAACGCGGAAAGTATCCCCTTTCACGAAGAAGTGTCACAAACCTCGATAAAAAGATTTGCGCCTCGCCAAATGAAAAAGGCTCATCCATCCAATACGGAGGATCCGGCTTTATCGAAAACCAAGCCACCTCGACATCCTTTCCATCTTAGGCGCAGTCATCTCGATGACGGCCTAAAACCACGCGGGACACTCCACATGCCTCGCGAAAAACCGACTGCTAATCACATTAGCGAGGGGTATAATGCTGCGACAGGGTGTAGTAGGCAACTAGCCCCCCCCCTACAAACATGAGCGCTTGCAAGGCCCCTTTTGACCATTACTCTTTTCAGATACCTACAGATTCCGCGCAAAAAGTGGCGCAGATATGCGTCATCTCGCCATACATGTGACATAACTGCTGTGAGGTATTTTTGTCGTGCTTAAACACTCGCCCAGTTCAGGATTCGAAGGACCATTAGTCCCGCCCTCGACGAGCGAAGCCGTATCTCATGCGGTTCAAGAGGCGAACCACTCGTCAGAAATCGTCGAACTCTCGCGGTGGGTAGCCCAACACCTTAACCACCGATTCGTGGTAGACGACCGAAAACGCTCCGTGCCCCTCGATCAGCTTCATCTCTTAATCGATCCTCTCACAACCCGAATCCAGTCAGGACTCCTCCCTCCAAGAGAGAGTAACGTCCTCACATTCATATGCGGCGTAACGAACGGCGGACTTCCCCTGGACCTGTTCATTAAAAATCCTTGTTTAGATCTTTCGTTGAGTGACTCAACAGCAATAGCGCATGGCAGGTGGCTCCCGCCCCATTTGAAAGAAAAAGCAACGAGGCTTCCCGATAACGAGGACGGATCTCCGGAGTTCAACAATCAGCACTATCGAATCATCTCCGCGATTCAAAAGGCCCTCAGAGAGGTTAACCCAGAAATTCCTGTGTTCTTTCTGGGCTCCTCCGCGTCCCTAACCGCTCGATATCCAAACGATATCGATATAGGCACCAGCGCCGATCTCCGAAGCCAGTACTCCAATCCCAGTGATGAAATATACAAAAATGATTTCGATAAATTGGGATTTGTCATTCGCAAACATATGCGGGAGGGGAAACCCATAATCGCGCGACCGGATCATATCGGCGCTGTTTGGGAATATATGCCTCTCGCGCTCGGTGTAAGCGTTGCCCGTCACGGACGCGCCCTTCGAGTTACACCATCAGAGGTCTTTATTATTGAGGCCAAAAAGTAATCCTCTTTGGGCACTCTCACTGGTCGCTGTGTGGACGACTCTCTCAGAATATAACCTGCATACCTTTCGTTACGAGAAGAGCGCCCACGAATCTGTAAACTGGATTATGTCCAGCGACTAGGAACGCGAGCCGAATCTAGCGTCTTGCGCCGTCATGCCAAGGCAATCGATCGCAACAGCTAACATCAGTCCGAATACTAGAACACTCACTCCCACACGGAACCAAAACCGCATCATTCTCTCTTGGTGAAGCATTTTTTCCTCTATGGCGAAACTCCAAGACCTACCATCACAACCGACGAGCTACGAAAGCCGTCCACACAGCCCAGAGGGACGCCATACCCTATCAAAATGTCATTAACATTTCTGCTACGTTACACGTCGAAACCGCGGGAATTCACGCTCATAGCACGATATTCTGTCGCATTTTTCCTCTCTTTTCGCTTTACAGAGTCGCCATCAGTCGGTTTGCGTTCGTATCTCTTTTCGTTTAATAAAAATCGCTTCATTTATTTGCTTACCGTGGAAAATCCCTCAAACTGCTTGATATGCAATTCACGCCCGAGACACTGAAAATCTTATATCTGCTTGAATCAAACGCGGCGCTTTCTTTTCGCGCGATTGCCGATATGGCAGGCCTTGAGGAGCATAAAGTTCGCCGCACCTTCCACCGACTCGTTGAAATGAAGGTGATTACGGGGCGCGCTGTCTTCGTAGACTCGATGGCGCTTGGATATGATGATTACGGTCTCTTCTTCTCTCTCAAATCGACGAACGCGAAAGAACAAAAAGCTTTGATTCGTTCACTCGCGGATTCTCCTTTGGTTCGATGGCTTGCGGATGTTGGGGGGAACTTTGATTACGCCGTGACGTTCCTTTCGAAATCTGGCCGAGAGGTACGGCAGGTGCTCGACCGCATTTCTCAGAAACACCAGGACGCTTTCGTGGGCAAGCAGTTATCCTTACGCACCTACATGATGCGCTACCCTAGACGGTACCTCTCTCCGAATACCAAAGGGTGCGACACATACATAATGGGAAAGGCCACAGAAGAAACCAACATCGACCAGCTCGATCGCCATATCCTCAACGTCCTCAGTCAGGGACACTTTACCCCAGACAATGAAATCGCGGGGAAGCTTGGGGTCTCGGCCAGCACTATCGTGAGACGCGTAGCCGCGCTCAAGGAGACCGGAATTCTTTTAGGGGATACCTACCGTGTCAACGCCGGCGCCCTTGGCTACAGCTCCTATCGCCTCCTCATCACTATGAAGCGCCTAGGCACTGACATTCGTCGACGCATGATTCAGTTCTGCGACGAGGAGCTACCGGTCCGAATCATGGTGGAGAGCCTCGGAAGCTGGGATTACGAACTTGAGCTTGAAGTAGCGGACAACCGTGACATTAAACAGCTCGTTGGTCGCCTCTATGAATCGTTTCCTCAAGATATCGTAAGCGTTAACGTTATCCCGGTCTTCCAGCATCTGAAGTATTCAGGCTTTCCAGTAGAAAAGTAGGCTTTACGACGGGATCTTTTTTACCCACCTGCTCGAGAGAAATGGGACCTTCGTACAGCTGCTTTTTCGGACCAAGCGATCCCCGACATAAAAAAGGAGCAAACGCCGTGGAGAACCTTTGAGAGTAATTGAATCACCTCTCTAGTCCCCACGACGTTTGAACTTTTACTGGTTCATCATGCGCTGCCAGGGAACTTCGAGATCAACGACCTGCTCCTTGCCATCATATTTGATGACTAAACAAGAGCCTATAACCTCCAATTCAGCTCCGAGATTGCGAGCTTCGGCAATCACAAATTGGGCGTAGGCGTAACTCATGTGCCGATAGAAGCTTTTGAGCTCACTAGCCCCTGTCACTACGCCAAAAGAAACCACCCCAATGGTGGCTCCCTCCGCGTTTTCAAGAGGATCGTAATTATCGATGGCAGTGAGCATGGTTTCCAACGATGCCTCAGCCAAGGGCTTTAACCCCCACGACTTAGCCAGGCCCACTCTACGCTTCACGGCCGAAACAGCCCGTTTCAGACGCCAAAGATGGTTACCTCTCGATATCTCACTAAGCCGCCTGGACCCGACATTGTCGAGAACTGTATGAATGGGGTCAGAGAGATTGCTCCATCCCATGCGAGTAACCTCCTCACAGCATTTTTTCAATTGCGAACGCAGAAGGAGGATATTCAAAGAGACATCTGGATAGCGAATAATCTCGAAAGCCGCCCCAATCGCACCCCGGAGTTCTTCAAGAGCGGCAAGAGCTGATGTCCGCGACTCACTGTCTCCCTCATCCTGCACAACGCTCACAGCCTCCTCAACCGCGCTTTGGAGCGCTTCCAGTAAGGGTAGACCGATCCGACCATCATCATCCGTATATTCAGCGACCACGGTGCGAATATACTCCGCTGGGTTCAAGGTATCTCGATACAGGAGCGCTATCTCCAGGTCTCTAATGGCCATCTCTAGAGTGACCTTTGAAGACACGCTCTTGCCACGTTCGAGTGACACACAATTCTCAAGCTGAAAACCGACCAATCCCCTTCCCGAGAGAACCCGTTGAAGTTGGCTCACAATTCCCATTGCAAGGACCTTTCTATCAGAGAGTGAACAGGAAAAACCTTCAGACGTTTGCTCCGTCACATCACATGGATCTAGTCATGTGACGCAGCTAACTAACCCCCTCTACCCATATAACAAAGTGCTTCGAAAGAACGAGAGGCGGATCCTTTGCCAAGGCGCGCGGATGGCTGCCTCGGAGAGTGTTAGAAACCCACACTCTCACGGAGCAGTGTACGCGGAGTTTATTCCTAGAACTGGCCTCCACAGTATCTTCTGCTGCGGTTGACGATATGCGGACTGCAACTTCGTGAAGTTTTTCTCGTTTCGCCGCACACCTCGCCGACTCGAGACGAAACTACTTTTGAGGCCAGCTCTAGTCAAAAAGTCAGGTTGCAACGCTACAAATACGCGTGTAGCGAAGGCAAATTGGAGTTTTGCGACAATTAAAACATCGACTGGCAGCCTGCCATTACTTGAAGTGTGCGCATGTAAAGGAGAACCTCGAAATTCGCAAAACCGGAGCGTAAGGTTTTAAAAGGTCCAAGGAGCGAGGCGTCTATCACTCCAAGGTCTCGCGTCGCCTGTCGACCTGCATTGAGCCAACGCATCAAAATCAACCTCCGCTACCGCAATCGCCTCTGTATTGAGAGGACTCTCCGCCAATATCGCACTCGCCGGAAAAGGCTCCTTACTCGGCGCAATGATGGAGCTCTGTCCGTAGCCTGTTCCTAGCCCGAAACATTCTATTTCGCCCACGATGCAAGACTGCGCTACGAATATTTCATTCTCAATCGCTCGAGCTTTACAACTCCAGTTTACCCTCTGATAGCCGTGCTGCGATTCTGTATAGCTCGGGACACAGAGAAGCTCTATCCCGGCCTCCGCAACGGCCCGTG
The DNA here is from genome assembly GCA_947488865.1 of Deltaproteobacteria bacterium. Taxonomy (GTDB): domain Bacteria; phylum Bdellovibrionota_C; class UBA2361; order UBA2361; family OMII01; genus OMII01. Next base: position 5,333 of record CANLCB010000003.1, read on the forward strand.
CAGCCTCCGGGAACTCGGAATCATAACACACCAGCACTCCCAGGCGTGGGTTAGGGAACCGCTGCAAACCAAACTGCTGTTGGAGTCCCCACGGCTCTATCTCCCACTGAGTTCGACAATTTTTGGGCTGAAAGTAAAGCGCGCCATCGGGGAAAGCGACGGCAGAGACGTTAACAATCCCCACCTCTGAGCTTCGAAGATACGATCCCCCGATAATTGTGATGTGCAGCGATTGCGCCAATCGTCTTAAAGTATCATCAATAAGCGTCGCAAACGGAGCGAGTTTTGTCGCCACCGCATGTGTAGGCCCATCTGGCATAGTTTTAAGCAGCTCGACCTCGAATAGTTCTGGCAGAAGCACCACAGAACCTCCCCGTCTCGCAGCATCTTCAACCAAAGCGCAGAGATGCTGGAAGAATTCATCCACTCCCTTAATTGGCGCTACTCCCCATGTAATTGAGGCCACCCGCGCGCAAGAATCTTTTTGGGGAGCGTCCTTCATGCGCTACTCCGCCCAGCAAGAGTCCGAGTTATCATCATTTCTCGCCATAAAGGAGCGAGATTCGGTAAGATTCTTCAACGCTATCGGCCGTCCTCGGTACGGCTCCAACAACCGACTCATCTCCTCTCGCGTCTCAAGTATTGGAGCAATGTGCCTGAGAGGGAGGTAGTAGGCATCCCAAATCTTCATCACGGTTTCGCCAGTTATCATGAGCGGTTTCGAGCCGCCAATTTCATGGACCGTAAGCATCGTGTAATCTACCGGCGATAGCCCCTCCGCGGTAGCGGGTTGGACCCAGGGCACATCCAACATACGGCGCCCCTGCTTTGACCAGAACTTCAATCTGGCGTCCGGATCCGTACCTGACTTTTTGTCTATCGTTTGTTGGGCGAGATCCATAAGGCGTGGGTCATTTATCTCACCGAAATGAGCGCTTATCCCAAATTGGTCTCGACGATGTTCAATCGTTGTGCGGTACACAAGCGGTCCGATCCCTAATCCCTTCATCCGATTATCGATACAGAGATAGTCTCCGAGACTGTAGGTCTCCCCATCAATTTTCGCCACGTGCGTTTGATAACCGCCTATAATTCCGCGCTGGTCGGTGAAGACATCGACATCGATGGAAAATCGAGAATCCCTCACGAGACGCACGATTGTATCAAACGGAAACCGCTCGTCAGGATCTGGGAAAGACGCGCAATAAACTGGATAGTATCTCTCGAGGAGCTCGAAAGCTTTCACTGGACTATCGGCCATCAAGACACGCAGGCTCGTCGAATTGAAGAAAATAGCGGGCCCCTCACCTTTGATTCCACACGGACGCTCAATTCGATGGGTAGCTCGCTCACCCTCCAAAGATTGGAAAAATCGCGCATCTGGACAGGGCACAGGACGCTCCCAATCACGCCCGACACGAACTTCCTGCTGCCGGAAATCGTAAGCCGGCGTAAAAAAGGACATGGCATGAAATGGGGTATCTGCCGCGGGAGGCATCACAGAAAACTGCTCCGTAGGCGGAGAATCCTGGTGAAGCGTCTCCGCCCCCGGTTGAACTATTTTTACTGAAAATAAGGACTGATCGAGACTAGCCGTTTGACGGCCGGTTGCATGATATACCAATTCCTTTCTTCTGCTCCTCAAGGGGACCCTGCGGAAGATTCACGCGAACGCCGTCGGCGTCGCACAAATCAACGGGTCGAACCCCCACGAACGAGACCCGGCCAAGGGAACCCCCAACCCGGAAATCTCTCAGTTACACGGCCCTCGGCAAGAACCAGCTTGGCTCTCACTGTAGCTCTTTTAAGCTCGAGCGTGTCCTCAAATCGTTCCGACTCTGTGTCGGCTTGGGAGATTGAAGAGGCAACTGACCTCGACTGACTTCTAACAACTCATCAATCGCGCAAACAAAATTTGCTTGCCTACTTTTGGAATTAAAGCAAATGGGCCCTCTAGTCAACCCTACATGACATTTTTTAGGACCACAGGAGCGCGGCTCACGTCGAGACAGCGAGAGCAAGCACCAAGACCGCTCCTACGCGCGGAACAAGCGATTGGTATAAGAGAAACCATTCAATCAGCCGCTCCTTTGCTCTCAACCACCGAGCCAAGTATTGCCAGCTCGCCCCCATCCTAGTCAGTTGGTACACTCCATCCCTAGCGTAAGGACTGTCGCGTTTTGTACATTTCGAGCGTAAAACCAGGCTTTTTGGCGAGGGTTTTGTATGTGCGCCCTTCGAATCATCTCCAATGCGGACCTTTGGACCATTTCTGACAACCAGAAACGGTTTGGACATCTAGGAACTCGAGATCGCGCGAACCCATCCATCAGCTACGACCATCCCGGCAAAACGAACGCCCTTCTCACGGCGGCTCAGAGTCTTCAGTCAGCTATCGCGGCTGGAATTTTCCACACTCACCTCGCTCCCCTTTCAATGACCATCTCGACTCGGTACGCCACTAGCGCCGAGGCCTTACGAGCGCACCCAGAGGAGTACCTCAACAGCCTGGAGACCGCCTCGTCCGACGCGTTAGAACGGGCAAAGCGAGGAGAAGATCCGATTGCCCCCTTTGGCAAAGAGGCGGACGTCAGCCCAGGCACCTACAATGCGGCGCTCCGATCTGTGGGAGCAGCCTTAGACGCGGTGGATACAGTTCTGTCTGATGCGAGCGATACGGCTTTCGCCTTAGTGTGGCCACCAGGTCACCATGCCGAACCAATCCAAGCCATGGGATTCTGCTACCTCTCAACCGCAGCCATCGCCGCATTGTACGCTCGAGACCATTCCGTACAGATACGAGCAGGTCATAAAAATAGAGTGGTCCTTATCGACATCGATCATCACCGCGGAAATGGCTCCGCGGCCGTACTTGCCAACCAGCCAGAGGTTCTCTTTATTGACCAGGCGTATCGATCTCACTACGACCCGCGGCTACAACGTTACGTCGACGGCCCCTACGACCCGGCGACCGACACCTATGAAGGGGCTGGCAGAGAGTTTCCCTACGAACATACAGATAAGTTTCTTGGGGTAACGGCGCATCCCATGGCAAGTGCCCCCAATATCCATAAGGTGGAGTTCGAGGGATTCCAATCAGCCGAAACTGTCATAAGGACTTTTTTTACCAGAGTGATGCCAGCCGTAAAGGAATTTAATCCCGACGTCATCCTGTGGTCCGTCGGCCTCGACTCTGCCAAGGGAGACCCAGTGGGAGGGCTCGGATTGGAGCCTGAGTCCTTTTACACTTTCATCAAAGGGATGCGGTTGGCGTTTCCTGACATTAAGCATTGCGGCATCCTCGAAGGCGGATATCACCCTGAGCTTGGAGCGGCCTGCATCGTACCAACGCTACTTGGTTTTCACGATGCGCCCGAGCAGATCTGCTACGACTCTTTCAGTCCCTACCAAGGGGCATTTAAGAAATAACAGCTGTTAATTTACCCGCGGACGGCCCGCGCGACTTCGTCAGACAGACGATCCACCAACACACTAAGGGCCGCGACCCGGGCGTTATATCCTTTCCCCTCAATCGGCTCCTCAAGCACGGTGACGACACTCGTCGAGTCCTCGAATCTCTTGGTATCGGACACCGTATAATTGACGGTGAGATTCGCGAGCCCCCTCTGATTAACATCGAATCGAACCACATCGAGTTGGACTACTTTACTTGGAAGCCGATCGGAATTCCCCGAAACGAATACAGCGCTAGACCCCAACCGAGCCGCAAGATCCTGAGCGAAGGTCCGCTGGAAATTCGTACCAAGATCCTCCACCCACCGATTCGATTCGTCCACCCTCATCTCACGATCTAGACGGGTGACCATTTGCGGATTGTTGAGATAAGTCGGAAATCGAACTCGCCTCACCTCAACAACCGGTCCAAGGGCGCTTCCCGTAAAACGAGCGGCCTCCGCTGAGGGCTGTAACGAATAGTACGTTACTGTCGGGCTCCAGCATCCTATCCAAGCGAGACACATCCCCAGCGACAAGCAAGAAATCTTCTTCATGACCTACTCCCTCTCCTTCCCAAGGATAACTGACTCTGGCTGTCTCTCAAGAAGATCAGCAAGACGACGAACAGCGCGCGACATGCCGGACAACTCTTCCAAGGCTTGCTGTGAATCACGAATAGCGGGACGAGCCTCTCGCATAGCGGCGTCTAGATTTTTAAGCGTCGCGTCACCCGTTCCCGCCAGAGTGGACACTTCTTTCCCGAGTGCCGCGCTTCGCTGATCTATATTTTGAGCAAGAACACGAAGCTCCGAGATAAGCCCCTTAATATCGACAAGTCCAGCGTGCAACTCTGGGGACTCAACAAATCCATTCACTTTCTTGAGAATGCTCGCGACCTCAGCGATCATCTCAGAGAGAGGAATCGTTTCAAGGGTCATCTGGATCTTGTCCAAAGGAGACGGAGCCGTTGGAATTTCCGGATAGCGATCGTCATCCTCTTCGTTCAATTTAACAGGCACAGTCGGCATAAAATCGAGCTGAACGTAGAGCTGTCCCGTAACGATACTATCAAGTCCAAGCTGAGCTCGTAGCCCTCGTTGAATCATACGATCTACGAGCGGAATCGCGCGCGTTTCTCCATCTGACGGCTGGATGCCCTTGATAGAATCCCCATTCAACTCAAGGAGTACAGGAATCTTTAGAGAGTCAGATTGGCGATGATAGACGATCGAGATATCTCGGACGTTACCAACTTTGGCTCCTCGAAAACGCACCGGCGCTCCCGGAACCAATCCCTTCACCGAGCCAGAGAAATACGTGATGAATACGTATGTCCGATCGAAGAATTTGAATCGACCAAAAAACACAAGGCACGCGGCGGCCAAAACGATGCCACCAATAGTGAACATCCCGATCCATCGATATCTAGGCTCTTTACTCATCGCACCTTACCTCTGCCGCTCTCCACGAGTCAGAAACTCTATAACCTTAAGTTCTTTAGAACTCTCTAACAACTCCTTAGGGGGACCAAAAGCGATACTTGTCTTCGAATCAGGGTCCAAAAAGATAGAGTTCTTGGCGATCGAGAAGATACTGGCCAACTCGTGAGTTACCACAACCACCGTGGCCCCAGTGCTCTTGTTGAGCTCAATAATGAGGTCATCGAGAAGTTTGGAGCTCACTGGATCCAACCCCGCTGACGGCTCGTCAAAGAAGAGCACCTCTGGATCCAAGGCCATGGCTCGCGCGAGAGCCGCCCGCTTCTGCATACCACCCGATATTTCCGAGGGGTAATAGTCTTGAAAGCCCGAAAGCCCTACTAAAGCGAGTTTATAATCCACTATGTCCTGAATCTCTGTATCGGATCGCCCGGTGTACTGACGCAAAGGCATCGCCACATTCTCCGCTAGCGTCATGGATGTCCATAATGCCCCCTTCTGATAGAGGATCCCCATGCGCCGAAGCAGCGCCCCCTGCTCTTCCGAACTTGAATCCCAGAAGCTCGCGCCGTCGTAGAGTACTCGCCCAACGGCGGGCTCATACAATCCGATGAGGTGCTTCAGCAGTGTGCTCTTTCCACATCCGCTCCCCCCCATAATGACAAAAACGTCTCCGCGCTTGATCGCGAAGTTAAGATCTCGCTGAATGAGAAAATCACCATATTTCATGGTGAGGTTTTCAACGACGATATGGTTGCCTGGTTCGCTCATCAGAACCCCAACACCTCACACAGCACCGCGAAGAACGCGTCGGAAATAACGATCGCGACGATGCCAGCTACCACTGCTGAAGTTACCGCCACACCAACCGCCGACGCGCTACGACCACACCGCATTCCGTACAGGCATCCAGAGATCGCTATCAGCACCCCGAATATACAGCTCTTAAACACTCCTAAAACCACATCTTGCAACCGGACAGCCGTCAGAAGCTGTTGAAAGTAGCGCTCAAGAGAGATATCGAGGGTGAGCGAGGAGATGAGCGCTCCACCCGACATTCCAAGCACATCAGCGTAGATGCACAAGAGTGGCATCATCAGAACGAGCGCCACAACTCGCGGCACGACAAGGTACTCCATCGGAGAGAATCCAAATGTCTTGAGGGCGTCGATCTCCTCGTTTACCTGCATCGTTCCAAGCTGCGCGGCAAACGCCGCTCCTGTTCGACCGGCCATAATAATCGCCGCCATTATGGCCCCCATCTCTCGCACCATGGCGATTCCAACCAGGTTAGCGACGTAGATCTCAGCGCCAAATTGACGAAGCTGTTGAGCGCCGATGAAACAGAGGATCACTCCGACCAAAACACTGATAAGTGTTACGATTGGAAGAGCTGACGGACCACTCTCATCGAGCGTTATCCAAATATCGCTCACCGGAACCTTAGCTTTTCCACGACACGCCCGCCCGAGGGCCAGGAGAAGCTCGCCAACAAAATCACACCATGCGAGGAATGCGTCACGAAGAGCGATGACATTTTTACCAACGGTAACTAAAAAAGTGTCCCGGGAGCTAACGCGCCGGGCGCCCGCACGCTCTGGAACCTTCGATGCCAGAACGAGGAGCCCCTCTCCGACCGCTGGAATACCGCCGCGAATAACTTCATGCCCCTGAGCGCGGAGAATTGTCTCAAGTTTAAAGATCCAGCTCAGCACCCCAGAGTCCCAGGTCGTGACCGCTGAGCCATCAATTCGCACTCCCGCTTTGTAGGACCCGAGCACTTTAAGAGCGACAGAAGGCGCGAGCGCTCCTTCCGGAGCGGCATCAGCAGACACGAGCTTAGCTACCGCGAGAACGCCAGGGGATGGAGCTGAAACTGTTACAAAAAAGGACATACGAAGGGGAGCGTATGGCACAACCCCTGACTCAACAATCCCCCAAACCGGGATTAGGAGGCAGTCTCCCTGCTCAGACAGCCTGAGCAAGGAGCTGCATTTGCGTCGGCCCCTTACCGCCCTTTTCCACCAAGCATCGATCCTAGATTCGCGAAGGGATTATTCCCGATGCTTTGAGGCTGAGACTGTACTGAAGATGGTCGAGTATCTCGATGGCCGCCATTTCGAGAGCGCGGGCCACCACCCTGTCCAGCTCCATGCCTAAAGTCGATTGAGTTGGACGCAGGTCTCGCTTCAGCGTTCTTTTTCATCGTAAGAGCGATCTGACGTTTTTCTAAATTAACCTCAAGTACGCGCACCTGTACTTTGTCGCCCGCGTTAACAACGGCTCGCGGATCCTTCACGAAAGAATCACTAAGCTGGGAGATGTGAACAAGCCCATCCTGATGAACGCCAATATCAACGAAAGCGCCAAAGTTAGTAACATTCGTCACCACCCCGGTACACAACATCCCAGGCTTTAAGTCGGAAAGCTCATGAATATCCTCGCGATACTTCACGTATTCAAATTCGGAACGAGGATCGCGACCCGGCTTTTCGAGCTCTTGAATGACATCGTTAAAGGTGAAGTCACCAAGCACCTGCTTAAGGGAGCTATTATTTTTCAACGACGAGACACCAGTTCCAACAAGAGCCTCAAGAGTCTTTCCGCATTCCGTCGCGAAAGACTCCAGCGCCTTATAGCGCTCAGGATGAACGCCGGTGTTATCTAAGGGGTTAGCTCCATTTGGAATACGGAGGAACCCCGCCGCCTGCTCGAACGCGCGTTCACCGAACCACGAAACATTCATCAAGTCACTTCGAGACTGAAACAACCCGTTGCTCGCGCGGTGATCCACAATCGAACGAGCCAAAGATGGTCCGATTCCTGAAACGTAAGCCAAAAGGTGTCGTGACGCGGTATTGATATTTACGCCCACGGTATTTACACACGATTCAACAACACGCTCCAATGCGCTCTTAAGAGCAGATTGAGAGACATCGTGCTGATACTGTCCAACTCCGATACTCTTCGGATCAACTTTAACGAGCTCAGCCAATGGATCCTGCAGACGTCGAGCGATCGAAATAGCGCCACGAACCGTTACATCAAGGGTCGGAAACTCCTCACGAGCCACTTCGCTTGCGCTGTAGATGCTAGCACCGGACTCGCTCACCATCACAACTGGAATCTGCAGTTTCATCTTAGCCACGGAGTCGCGCAGGAACTTCTCTGTCTCACGCGCTGCCGTTCCGTTTCCAACCGCGATCTCTTCCACCTTCCCATTCTCAAGAACGGTTTTGAGCTGATGAAAGGACTGAGCTTGCTGCTCCGGTGTAAGGAGGTGGATAACCCCACTTGCGACGTACTCGCCTGAGGCGTTAATGAGCGCGAGCTTACACCCAGTTCGCAGACCTGGGTCTACCCCGAGCACACACTTACTTCCAAGCGGCGCGGAGAGTAGGACTTTTCGGACGTTCTCACTGAACACTTCGATAGCAGCCGCGTCAGCCACTTCTCGTAGCGAAGAGTGGATCTCGTTCTCAATAGAAAGAAGAACGTATACTCGAAGCGCCATTCGCGCGGCGAGCAGAAGAACCTTTTCGCCTGGAGAGCCTTTTGTTGGGCAGGCGCGCGTCTGATACATAGTCAACAGACTAGCCATCAACGCTTCGTTCTGAGGCGCTCCTCCAATTGAGAGAATGAGCTCCTCTTCTGACTGCCCTCTTCGGATCGCGAGATAGCGGTGACTATTCTCTCGCTTCATCAGTGCCGCGATCGATTCGCTATAATCGAAGTAACGGTCAAATTTACTTGGAATCTTGGCCTTCTCACCCTTCTGAGAGGCGAGCTGTCCGTTCGTCATCAGTTGATTTCGAACCTCCTGGCGCAACTCAGGGATCTCGGACAAACGCTCAATAAGAATCGACTCTGCCCCTTGCGTCGCCGCAGTCACGTCCGCGACCCCTCTCTCAGCATTCACGAATTCTTGCGCTTTAGCCTCAAGAGTCTCTTCCGGGCTCCACGCCGCCCCGTGAGCACAATCCCATATCCATTGAGCCAACGGCTCAAGCCCCGCTTCTCGTGCGACTGTAGCCTTCGTCTTTCTCTTACGCTTGTATGGGAGATATAGGTCCTCAAGCACGAGATAATCGAAAGTCGTTTCGATCCGCGCCCTAAGTTCTGGGGTTAATTTTCCTTGAGAATCAATCTCGGAAAGGATGAACGCCTTTCGCTCAACCAAATTCTTCCAGCGCTCAAGCGCGTCAATCACATTACCTATCGCGACCTCATCGAGGTTACCCGTCTGCTCTTTTCGATATCGAGCGATGAACGGTACCGTGGCTTTTTCAGAGGCGAGACGAATTACCGCCAACGCGGATCGAAAAGGAATAGCTGGAAACTGTTCTTGAAACCACCGAGCGAATTGAGTCGCGTCACCTGGGATCATCTCTTGCGACTGATTAGCCGCCCCAGACTCATTAAATACATAGGAAGTGGCTGGGGAGACTTGGGATTCAACTCGGACAGCATTAGACATGGATAAACGTTCTACTCCTTAGCTTTGACCAACTGGCCGCATATGGCGAACGTGCTAGGTCACGTTTCAAAACCTCATCAGCCGAAGGAGGAGAAGTTACTGCGACCGGACGGAAGAGACTAGGAGAAAATGGAAGTTTTTTCTCAATCCGAAACAAGAAAAGAGAGAACGGGGAAATAGTTTTCCAATGCTCAAGGAACTGCGCTCGCCCCTCCCATTTACTTCAGTATGTACGCTTGATACAAAGCAGCCATGGATCTGGCTGGTTTCATCTCTCTCTGCGATACCAACACACTGCCCGCCGATCTTTCTCTCCCATTACAGGCACTGTGGTACGACCGAAAGGGCGACTGGACTAGCGCTCACGAGGCGGTTCAAGACGGGAATGACCGCGCGAGCGCTGCTATCCACGCCTATCTTCACCGAAAAGAGGGAGATAATTGGAACGCGCGATACTGGTACTCTGCGGCGGGTCGAAAACCGTTCAGCAGGTCATTGGATGAGGAGTGGGTGGAGCTCGCTATAGAGCTGCTAAAGAGCGTCTAGGGTCAGTAAAATCAAACCCCAGCAACCCGAGCGCTCTCGCGCTGTCTCTTTAAGGCCCTACGCTCCTCTCTCCCGCAGATCCACCATTAAAGGAACGACTAGATAAGCCGGAGTTGTTACCAGGAGGAATCACGCTGGATCCCGCCGAAACACCGGCACCCGCGCCTGGAGCGCCACTCCCACCACCGGAGACCCCACTACCGCCGCTTGCGTTGCCACCAGGTTCAATTATCCTGCCTCCTCCTAGATCGCTACCACCAACGATTCTTCCAATGATACCACCTGAACCATTACCTCCGGATCCAGGCGAGCCGGCGGACGGTCCACCGCCGTTTGAACCTCCATTATTTGAAGGCTCACATTCGCATGTTAATGGATTTTGCTGTTGCCCCCGCGGGCAAGTGATCGTCGTGCAGACTCTTCCCCCGCTACCGTCACTTCCATTGCCCTCATTACCGCCTCCGGAGCCGCTCCCGCCACTACCAGCTCCTCCGGTCGTGCCGCCCCCCCCAGAGGACCCACCGCCGGTCGAACCACCAGTTCCGCCGCAATCACTCGGACAGCTAGTCGCCGATTCTGGTTTAGGGCAATCACATGCCATGCACACAACTGCTTGGCAGATTCCATCGCCGCATTTATCGACACCGCAGGATCCGCCACCTCCGCCACCCGTGGAACCACCGCCTCCTGCACCAGTCGAGCCTCCGCCACCTGTTCCCCCTGCGCTCTTCGGCATACACACCTTCACACGCGCGGGCATCCCAGTGTGGGAATAAAAGAGTTTGCCATGTTTTGCCTTCGTTCCGATTGTAACTGCCCCCTTGTATTGACCAAGATCTGCACTGTTCCAGGCAGGAGGAGTACGGGCTCCATGCGCGGAACGACACGTAGGATCCTTCCATCGCCTCCCATGACCCATTACAGCCGTGCATGCAAAGTCAGGACGAGTGACACACTCTCCTTTTTTAGCATCTGGCTCTCCCTCTTTAACTGCTAGATATGGATAGTTAGTTTTTGCCGGATCCCCAACGTAATCGCACTCCGAGTTCTCCGCCGCGTTTGGTTGACATGAGAAGCGATAGAAATCCCCCTCCGCGTATCCAAGGATTGGAGATTCCGCCCGAGGGGACACTGTCGTCTCAGAGCTTGCTTTTGGGGCGCAGAATCCCCACGCTCCGTCTGTTTTCTTCAGCTCAACACCGGCGAATTTACCATCACAAAAATCGAGAGTCGTCGTAGCGATGCAGTCATATCGAACGTCTCCGACAATTCCGAAGGTAGGACTGCCGCCATAGATATCACAGGGCGTTTTGTTGCTTTGGAGTGGCTTTGTCGATTTCGTACACCAGGCCGCGACAGGGGGATTCGTATTTGGACAGGTGATGAAGCGAGGTGGGTTGGCAACGCTGTTGTCAACGCTGATCGGTGGGATAGAGCGGCCCACGTCGTCGACTAACCCTGCGGGAATCCTTAGGGAACAACAGGGGGGATTTTGTATTTTCCCTCCTCCTTGAGCGCGAGCATCACTGTCTAGCCAAACGCAGACGATGAGCCCCATCAGGAACTTCAACGCCATACTCTTAACGATGCATCTATGCTTCATCCGCCCCTCGCCCCTTTTCTTCACCGCACGGCTTCATAACTCAAGCCAGGTGCCCCACTTATGTATACCTCGGCAACTAACGGCAGACTTTGGATAAAACTTTAGAGTAGCGCTCGATAAACACTCTCTTGGAATTTCTGGAAACCGTTCAGAGACATTTCTCTGAGATTCAAGGACCTTAGCAACCCTAAGAGGCTCACTCGGATACCTAGAAGTAACGAGAACACACCCTCGCCTTATCCAGAACTGGCCTCAAAAGTATCTTCTGCTGCGGTTAACGATATGCGGCCTGCAAGTTCGTCAAACTTCGCGAAAAAATCCTCCGTGGATACGCTTCCAGTTTTTTTGCTCGTATTTCTCGTTTCGCCGCGCATCTAGCCAACCTAGCGACGAAACTACTCTTGAGACCAGTTCTGCGATCACTCAGTACGATTCCACGCGTAAACAACGTCATCCGCTTTTTCATCGCTTATGTTTGGATACACCGCGCACTTGGTTCGCATACCAGCATAGGCCATACCAGCCGCTCGCATTACCTTCCCCGATACCGGATTTTCAGGATGATGATGGGCCTCAATACGATGAACACCTGGGTCCGATTGCGCAACCTCAAGCAACCGTTTCCAAGCCTCGGTCGCATACCCAACTCCCCAAAACTTCGGATTGAGAATATATCCACCCGTGACTTTTGTTTCATCGGAGGCTTCGAAACCCGCCGATCCGATATACTCACCCGTCTCCTTTAGCTGAAGCAGCCAGCTAAACATAGCCTTGCCGTTATGTCGCCCCGCGAAAGAATCTACTACAAGGCGCACAAACCCTTCCGATGTCTCAACCTTTCCATCCACCTTGAAGGACATATATCGACAGGTATTGACGTCATTGGCGTAGAGGTCAAACAGCAACTGCCCATCGCCATGTTGTAGCGCTCGGAATCGAAGACGCGCGGTTTCAAATTCACGCGAAGGTATCGCAGTAAGAGGAGTTAAAATGTAGGAAGGTTGTTGCCGCAATGTTTCTTGCATCATGACGCCATAGTTTACCATCAGAGGCCGGAGGCATGCGCGATAAAATGGCCTTTTTCTGAACCCTCTTGAATATTAAACATCCTACGAACCCTCCTCGTCTCTCAAGCCTGTAAGCCCCAGCACACTTTCTTGGGCGCTCGTATTTTCCTACCCAACCCGTTCTCTTCAACCTTCTCGCTTTCTTACCCAATATAAAGCTCCGATATCGACGCCTCCAGGCATCTCGTCTGAACCCCTTTCTGAAGGCTAGGACGAAACAAATTGACTGAGATCTCTGACCCTAACTACTCTTTAGGTGGGTGAATTAATTTCGTAGATGAGGGATTTTACATGCAAGCAGTAACACCAGTTCAGCCTCCATCCCAAGAGCTCCTAGCAGCCCTGGAGCAATTGCAAAAAAGCAATTTTCGAAAGCAGGACGGTGGCTCCTTCAATCCCGATGCGTTAACACCATCTGCCAAGGCAGACCCAATTGGACAAATTCTTCTTAGCTGCGGCAATGGAAGACTTGGAGTTGAGGGCTACAGGCAGCTTCAGCGCCTCTATCCCGATGGCGTCGTAGGGGCAGGCTCTCTTCCGAATTTCTCAAACCTCAATCGAACAACGGGGACCGTCGGTCTAAACGAAAAACAAATTCTTATGATCGTGTGTGGCGGCCAGACGGGCGTGGATCAGGGAGCCCTGATGGCAGCCGAACTCTTGGGATACGAACGAGGAGGAATCGTTCCCAAAGACCGGGCCACCGCGGCGGGTCGGCTCAATGAAAGACACCCGATGACAGAGAACCATTCCAACGATGTAAACGATCGAACTCAACACAATTTTACTGGCGCGGATGGAACGCTCGGGTTGTACCAAGGCAGTGAGCGTGACGGAACGACCCTCACAATCGTGGGTGCTTATAAAGTTGGGCGACCTGTCTTTATGGCTAGCATAGACGAACCGGTTACTGAATCTCTGGCACAAACCTTCGCTGAGTGGCTTCAGACCAACAAGATTCGATGCCTGAATGTCGGAGGTCCGAGACAGCCTTTGGACGCGAAAGAGAATCCAGAGAAAGACTTTCAAGCGAAAACAGTCAGGTTTTTGAGAGATTTACTTGGAAGAACCGAGGCCCACTTAAAAACGGCATCGCCGTCCTTAGCTGACGCCAGCTTGCCGCGATAATTAGAGGGGTGTAGCCCACGAATTGAGGCCCGAGTCCTTATCGGGCCTCTAACATCGTTCCCAACTCCTTCTTCATTACGAGACGCGAAATGAAGAGAAGTAGTGACCGCGGAATGAAACGCGTTCCGTGCGAGAGAATTTTATTAAACCATCCATCAACGACTATCGGCTGCTGACCTAAAGCCGAGAGAGCGCTCGCTACCACATGGTCAGCCGATCGATACGGCGAATGATACTCTCGCATCCCCGAGCCCGCTTGGAACTCAGTGCGGGTTAGACCCGGCAGCACCGTAAGCACATCAACGCCTGTGCCTTTACACTCTCCGTACAGGGACTCTCCGAAATAGAGGTCAAAAGCCTTGGTGGCGCTGTACGCTGAGAACCATGGCGCAGGAATAGTGCCGACCACGCTCGATAGGATAATTACCGCACCACGCTTTCTTGTCTTCATTCCAGGAAGAAACCGAAGTGTCATATCAACGACGGCCCGGCAGTTGAGATCAATCATCCCGATTGTTTTCTCTCGAGGCACCGTGTCGAGTGGCCCCAAAAAACCAACGCCGGCGTTATTCACTAGAACATCAACCGCTAGACCGCTCGACTCTACGGCCTTTACGACAAGTTCCACGCCGTCAGCTTGAGCAAGATCGGCAACAACTGGCACAAGACGGCCTTGGCCAGTCTTGGCCACAAAGTCCTGCAACTGACGCAGCCTCTCTTCACGCCGCGCCACAGCGATTACGGTCAATCCCTCTGCCGCGAGCCGCTTACAGAAAGCCTCTCCTATTCCTGAACTTGCTCCTGTAACGAGAGCAACAGAACCGTAGCGTTGTGAAATGTTGTGAATCACTCGTTAGCCGTTAAGAAGGTCGGGGATGAGCATGATACCCACCTGAAGCAGTCCCACGATAAATCCAAGCACTCCACCGAGAACTTCGATGGTTTTGAGCTCTCGAGCGGAGATTTCATAAATGAGGGACTCAAGCTTTGAGAGATCGAACGCCTCAATCTTGGATTGAACGATGGCGCTCACATCGAGACGGTGCTCCACACGCTCAACGACGCGCTCCATGAACTGCGGGAAACGCTCGGTCATCTGCGATTGAAGCAGATTCTTAATTTGATCCAGAAGCGGCCCTTGAAGGAACGCCCCGATCATGGGGTTTTGAGAGATCATACGTTGAGCGAAAAGCTCAACCTGTTCAGAGAGAAACTTCGAGGCCTCTTCGGTCGTCTCCGCGCTCTGCAACGCTTCATGAATATCGTGATGAGAGAAGAGGTCACGCTCGATCATGGCGCCAAGGCTTGCGGCGATCTCTTTTTGTCGCTTCGGAACGAGCCCGTGAAAAGTAATCCCCATAAGCCGAGTCGGCTTATGGGGTCTAAAGATCATCCGAACAGCAATGAAATTAGTAATGTAACCAATAAGCGCCGCGATCACAGGGATCGAAATCAGCGCCCACAGGTTAGAATGGGATATCATCGTCATCGAAGGTTACTGGTTCATCACGTACTGCCGACGAACGTCCACCGTTCGCGGCCTTCGGAAGAGCGTCTGCTGTTGGAATACCAGCGAGGACATTGTTGTTTGCCGCTTCGCCACCGAAATCCATATCAGCGCCTTCACCACGGCTACCGCCTACGAACTGAATTGTGTCAGCGAGAACCTCTGTCGTGTAGCGATCTTTACCTTCCTTATCCTGCCATTTATTCGTGCGAATACGGCCCTCTACGAAAGCCTGGCGTCCCTTCTTGAGGAACTTAGCGCAGTTCTCAGCGGTTTTTCCGAAAGCGACGATATTGTGCCACTCGGTATGGTCTACCCACTGACCGCTCTGGTCTTTCTTACGCTCTCCTGTTGCCAACGAAAATCGGCAGATAGCCATCTGCTGCGGGGTGTAACGAACCTCAGGGTCCTTGCCCAAATTACCCAACAAAATTACTTTATTAATGCCCATACTGAAGCCTCCACAAATAGGTACCCTCTAATCGGTACCTTCCCCCGAAAGGTTGCTTGAAATCGGGGTTATAGCCCACTTTTGCACCACCTCAAAGAGTTGTTTGACGGGAAGTTTTAGTATTATTTTCCCTCCCCCAGAGGGGCTCTCTTGAGCTCTATATCCACTAAGGTACACTACCCCACAACCATGAAAGTGTGCACAACCACCATACCCTTTACGGGGATGAACATTGAGGGAATTCTTCCTCTTGAGGCCCTTAATAGCCGACTCCAAGGAACCTCTGGTAGCCAGGAGATCGTCTTTCAGGAGCCACCGAAGGCGATCCTAACGCTCACCCGTACCCACGGGGGAATCCTGGTTAAGGGAACCGTCTCCGGCTCTTGCAAGCAGGACTGCGCAAGCTGCGCTGACCCAGTGCCCCACTCCCTCACCATACCAATTGATTGGATTCTACAAACCTCAAGCGACCGCGCCGGTCCCGACGATGAGCTTGATGACCCTGGCGTGATTGTTTACGAAGGCGAGCACATAGACCTTGAGGAGCACCTCCAAGAGGCGCTTATTCTTGGGTTGAGCCCCTTCTGGCATCCACCGCGAGACGAGCAAGACAAATGTACGCACTGCAATCGCGACTGCTCGGTTCGAGCCTGGGGTGAGAAGAAGGAAGCGAAAGCTTCTCCCTTCGGTGCTCTCCTGAAAGGCGCGCTCAGCGGGCAGAAGCCCCACTAAGCTCTGCCTTGGCTTCCCGTTGAAGGACTTTCGAGTCCCACCCAAACTTGTCCTTCAAGGCGGTGTACAACGAGCACTGTTTTTCTCGCATGAGCTGGTAGAGAGACATCAGACCCGATATCCCTTTCCTCGATACGATCGTCTCGAACTCAAGTTCAGCGATGCCGTAGTCGCGCGCGCCTCCCGAAAATTCCACCTCGCCGACTAAATCAGTGTCACGAACTAAGAGATGGTAATCCCGCGCAATAGATCCTTGAGGAATCTCGGACACATTTTTTGAGGCATACCCCTCGAACCAAGAGGCGAATCCTTCGGTTCGCTTTCGCTCTCCTAGAGTTGACACTCCATCCATAAGGGCAAAATCAACCACATGCCCCATCTCATGCAGAAGAACTCGTAGCAACGCGGCATCATTTTCAGGAGTTGGCCGGCAGTCGGGAGCGACCGCATCCACGACGATGTAGATCTGATTCGGCGGGACCATAAAACCAGGATGTCCACCGAGAGATAAAGCCATCGGAAACTGTGATACAGCGCTCGCTCTATCAATCAGGATAAGCGACCAATCTCGATGCTCCGTTTTAATCTCTGGCGAGAAACGCCCACCCTTTATCGCTCTGTTTACCGCAGACGCCGCTCGGGCGATAACTCGCGCGGGATTACTACTAAAACATCGCTCGCTCTCTCTGAGCCAGCGGACGTCCATGCGCCCAAGGTCCGTACCAAATGAGCTTCCGCGCTGATTCCCCGCCAGCTTGACCTCTTCAGTTTGTGGGATCTCCTGGGGCTCCGAATCCTTACAGACCGCCTTAGACCGAAAAGAGAGCGGGACCTCTTTTAAAGTCTTCGCAGAGCGAATCTCCCCCTGGTCAGTAAGGTAGACACAGGCGTCATGAGCGACGGCACCACAAGGAAATAAGAACCATAGCGCCAGCGCCACACTCAACCGCCGCGCAAGGAAATTCTCCTTTGACTGAGGCATGAGGCTTAGAGCTGAACCTCTTTTCGCTTAGCGCGAGCCTTCCCACCTTTAGCCGGCTTTTTGGCTCGAGCAAGCAGCGCGAGCGCAAGCACTTCACTCACATGCTTCACTGGAATGAATTGAATCTGCTTGCGTTGCTCCTCAGGTACCTCTTCAAGGTCTTTGATATTCTCAAAAGGAATGATCACCTTCGTAATACCGTGCTGCAACGCCGCGAGAGCTTTCTCACGTAGCCCACCAACCGCCAAGATATTCCCTCGAAGGGTCATCTCTCCTGTCATGGCGATATCCTTCGATATCTTTCGACCGGACAACGCGGACACAAGCGCGGTAGCGATTGTAATTCCAGCAGACGGACCGTCTTTTGGAATCGCGCCACTTGGAACATGCACATGGATATCGTATTTCGAATGGAAGTCCTGCTCTAATCCCAACACTGCCGCGTTGGCTCGAGCATAGAAGAGAGCCGCTTGCGCGGACTCTTGCATCACGCTTCCAAGCTGTCCCGTGAGGGTTAGTGAACCTCCCCCCTTCGCCAACGAAACCTCAATCGGCATCAACTCTCCACCGAGGCTTGTCCACGCGAGACCCCGCACAAGACCAACCGCTTCCGACCGCTCGGTTACCTCAGGATCGTACTTGGTTGGACCAAGGAGCGAAGAAACTCGCGCCTCATCGATGACTCTATTAAGCTTCTTTTTTTCCGCAACTTCACGAGCGAGTTTTCTGCACAACGCTCCAATCTCTCTCTCAAGAGCGCGAACGCCGGCCTCTCGGGTATATCGGTCCACAACGAGCTCAATAGCTTTATCCGTGAACTGAACTTTTTCCCCTTCAAGCCCCGACTCTTTGATCTGTCGCGGAATGATGTATTTGGTCGCGATCTTGTGCTTCTCCTGGGACGTATATCCCGGAATAGACAATATCTCCAAACGATCCATCAGCGGCTCAGGGATCGTGTCCATAGTGTTTGCCGTCGCCACAAACAACACGTCCGAGAGATCGAACGGAACATTCAGATAATGGTCGGAAAAATCCTGGTTCTGATGAGGATCTAACACCTCAAGGAGCGCTGAAGCCGGATCTCCTCGAAAGTCCGCGCCTATCTTATCGAGCTCATCGAGCACAAAAACTGGATTACGAGAGCCGCACTGCTTCAAGCCTTGAATGATGCGACCAGGCAACGCCCCGACATAGGTTCGTCGGTGACCACGAATCTCAGCCTCATCCCGCATACCGCCTAACGACATACGGCTAAAGGTTCGTCCGAGCGCGCGAGCGATAGACTTACCAAGAGAGGTCTTTCCTACTCCTGGAGGTCCCACGAAGCACAAAATCGGTCCTTTTGAGTCTGGGTTCAGAAGACGCACACTCAGATACTCAAGGATGCGATCTTTAACTTTATCGAGACCAAAGTGGTCCTCATCGAGGATCTTCTTTGCTTTCTTCAAATCAAGCTGATCGATGGTTTTCGAGTGCCACGGAAGATCCGTGATCCACTCAAGATACGTACGGAGCAACGCGAACTCACTTGATTCAGGACTCATGCGTTCAAGGCGCTTAAGCTGTTTGAACGCCTCTTCGTGAACCTGCTTCGGCAATTTAAGAGCGGTGAGCTTTTCTCGCACTGACGAAAGCTCTTCAGAGCCCATATCCGTCTCTCCAAGCTCGCGCTGAATCTGCTTGATCTGCTCGCGCAAGTAATACTCACGCTGCCCTTTGCTCATCTCGTCGCGCGCCTTGTCTTTAATTTTCTCGGCGAGGAGGAATTTATTCAAATCATCGGTAATCGTCTGGTCCGTAAGACGGAGACGTTTAAGAGGATCCACCTCCTCCAACGCCGCCTGGGCGGCAGGAATCTCAATCTTGTAGTGAGCGAGGATTACATCTGTCAGAGTTCCTGGATCCTGGATCTCCTCGGTGATTATCAACATCTCCTCAGGGAGATGCTCATACTCCACGAGCACCTGAAGGTTTTGCCGAATGCGATTCATGATCGCCTGATTTTCAGCCGAGAGCTTTCTGGTGGCCGGGCCTGGAATCGGCTCAATACGACACGAGAGGAACTTTCGACTCTCATACTTTGTCGCTTGCGCGCGAACGAGCCCTTGAAGAAGGACTTTGTATCGGCCATCCGGGACTTGAAGCGTTCGAACAACGTGAGCGACAACACCCATCTTGTAGAGGTCTTTCCCCTTCGGGCTATCAACATCTGGATTCTTCTGCGTCACAACGAACGCCAAGCGCTCCTCCTCCATAGCAGCTTCCATGGCGCTGATACTGTCGGAGCGGCTTAGATACAGCGACATCATCACCCCGGGAAACGGGACCATATCTTTGGCCGCAAGAACCGGAAGAACAGCGGGAACGACTACCGGCTCTGGATAACCTGACGACGACTCAGGAGAACGTGAGGATCTCTTGCCGGACTTTCGTTTCTTCATGCGGACCTCTTATGCAGACAACCCTATTCCTCGCGCATCCCCCAAATTACCGAGACAACAACTTGTTGTTATCTCCCTGACAGAATATCCGGGAAGGCTGCTAGAGACGAGTCCGTTGTTTGAACGGATCTCCTCTCTGACTATTAAGATGACTATAGTCCCCTAGCCGATGGTGAAAAACTGGGTATTTGGGTGATTCCAGTTTTTCTTGAAAGTTCGGCACCCTAGCAAGCGTGCTCAGCGAGCTTTAAAGGGCGGCTCAGGCCGCTTGGTCGGCCATCTCAGGCGCTGTCCGAGGCAATCCCCTAACAGCCTCCACAGCCTGCCTCATGCGCTTGGTGTCTATCTCATGGACATCAACGCCGGCGCCAATCCGCTGGAGAAGCGTAATGGTAAGAACCCCTCCAAGATGCTCCTTAAACTCGCCAAGCGCGTTCTCAAGACGCTCCCCCTCCACAAGAAGGGAAAGATGGTCTCTCCATGTGGAGAACCCAAGCGCGTCGAAGAGAGTTGTAATACGAGATAAGTCCTCATCCGTGATCAGTCCAGCAAAATGCGAATAGGTGGCATCGAGCTCAATTCCGATCGCAACCGCTTCTCCGTGCCTGATTGCGTGCCCCGAGAGCGCCTCGATTTTGTGAGCCGCCCAATGTCCAAAATCCAATGGACGAGAAGACCCAAGCTCAAACGGATCTCCACCCCTTGAAATGTGGTCGAGATGAAGCTGCGCGCAACGATGAATCACATACTGCATGGTCGGCATATCCCGACGGAGGAGCTCCTCGGCGTGCTTCTCCAGGTACGCGAAAAACATCGGGTCTTTAATGAGAGAGACCTTGACCGCTTCAGCGATGCCAGCGAGCCAGTCACGCTGAGGAAGAGACCGCAGAAAGTAGGAATCGTTGATGATGGCTCGAGCGGGAGCGAATGTGCCGATGAAGTTCTTCTTACCGTACGCGTTGACACTATTTTTTACACCGATACCAGCGTCATTTTGCGCCAAGACGGTGGTTGGCACACGGATCAGCCGAACCCCTCGATGCGTCGTCGCGGCTGCGTAACCAACAGCGTCGATGAGCGCACCTCCGCCAATCACTACCGCGTAGGAATGTCGGCATATCTTCTCGTCGTGCAAGAAGTCATACAACCGTTGGAGGATCGCCGGGGTGTTTTTGGAATATTCACCTCCGGGCACTTCAATAATACCGGCACTAGAAAGCGCTCCTGGCAGTTGAGCGTCACAATACTGTCGAATGGAATTCACGAGTGCGGGATGATGCTTGGCGATCTCAGCCTCGACAACGAAGGCGATCTTGCTTCGGAACGGAATCGTTAAATCCATCCCCTCCTGCACAACCTCACGCAAAAGAGGATTGGTGAGCTCAAAGAGCCCTTCCGTGAAGTGAACCGCATATGAATACGATACAGAGAACTCTTGGCGTAACGTCGTCATTGTCGTGGCACCCCTTACAGAAGATCAAAACATGCGTTACAAGCGCTACAAAGCGAAAGGAAATCACGATGCGAATGCCGAATCAAGACGGACTCAACAAAGGAAAGGCCACGATATGACCGCGAGCGATTCCTGTCACTGCGATAATTTTTAGAAACGAAGAGATAGGGGGAACAAGCTCGAAAGGAAACCCTTATAGCGCAGACACCAGAGCGACTGGCGGACGAACGCTCTGACCTCTTTAAGCCCTACTCAACGATACATCGAGATGGGCGGCTGCGGGGAAAAACGCGCAGGAATAGGCCACTACACAAGCTTCTAGTAACGCAACAATAAAGGGACTTATCACCCTCTCCTCTCATCCAAGCCAGAGAGCACCGAGGTCAGAGCGCTATAAGGGCCCGGCGACCCATACCGGTAACGGCCTAATAACCGCTCTCGACCTTCTCTTCTGGATTGATAAAGGTGCCTGTTGACGGGGCTGCAGCGCCTCCGCCTTGCGATACTAACGATCCTGGCAACCTCTCTTGGAACCCATTTGAGGAGACTTCTACGACATAAAATGATCGCGAAATATCATCACCGGCTTGCGTCACTATAGAGCCAGTCACGCCCTCATACGGTGGGAGCTTCGATAGCGCTTCGTTGAAGCTGATATTATCCCGAGCCGCGCGGCGTATAGTGTTCAGCACCAACGTACCAACATCAAATCCCTGCGCGGCGAGAAAATTAGGCGCCGTCTTGTATCGAGCTTTATACGAATCAGAGAACTGGCGAACTATCACGCGCGAACTTTGCGGGAAGAAAGGCGATACAAAGACAGCCCCCTCAAAGAGCGCTTGTGAATTAGCGAGCTTCGCCGGATTGTCCCACAACGCGGTCCCCAGTGGACGAACCTTTTTACGAGCTGAAGCGGGCAGGTTTGAGAGAATCTTCACGCTCGTCTCAATCGTATCAGGAATAAGAACGGCTTGTGCCCCAGACGCCTCTAAACGCTGAATAGCCTCAAACAGCGACGCTTCATCGCTTGCTACGTATGGGGCCTCAAGAACGAGAGAGAGTCCGCGAGACTGTAGGGACTTCTTGTATACCTGCAAGAACTCCTGCCCATTTGCGCTCTCTGGATACATGATGGCGAACTGGGTGAGCTTGTAATCATCGGAGGCTGAAGTGACGAGCGCGTCAACTTGGCTTGAGGTTGTGGCACCAAGCCGCGCGACGCCTCCTCCCGTTCTAAAGGTCTCACTCTTTGAAAGCGATATCAGCGGAACTCTAACCTCTCGAGCGGTATCGGCAGCGGATACAGCGACCTCCGTAAGAAGTGGGCCAACGATAACCGAAGGCTTCGCCGTATTGACCAATTCGCGCACAGCAGCCGAAGCGGCGGAAGCGTCAACTCCAACATCACGCACTTCTACTTTAATTTTTGGTTGGCCCGAGTCAGCGGCTAGCGCCATCTCAAAGCCCTGCTTTGTGTCGCGGCCCAAAGAACCGAAACGATCGGACAAACTTAAAAGAACTCCGACTACAGGCGCAGAGGCTGAAGGGATCCCGGTGTCTGCGATCATGTTCGACGATCCTGACTCTGGCGATACTATCCAGAAAGGAAGCCGAAGGTCTGTCTTAGTATCTCGTCCCCCTAACGAAGCTCGACGAGCCCGCTCCCTACCCATCAACTCGTTGATAAAGGGATCACTACTCCAATCCAGAGCGACCGCCTCGAAGCTCTCCTGAGGTATCGTCCTTAACAAAAGAGACGCCCCTCGGTCCGAAGCTTGCGCACCAATCCGCTCTCCCTGCTGAGCCTGTCGGTTCGCCTTAGAAAACCAAGCAAGCGACTGCTCCGTGTCTCCGTGACGTCCGTACGCGTAGGCAAGAAGGAGCGAGAAAGCCGTGCTCACGTCATTCTCTCCCATCCCCCGATTCTTAAAATAAGTACTCGCGACAGCGAGAGCTCTCGATGATTCATCAAGCGCGAGGTATTGGCTCGCCGTTCTGAGCGCCGCAGCTTCCGACTCGCTATCCGACAACTTCATGGCGTTTGCTTTTTGATACGCCTCTAGCGCGGAGCGTCGCTTCCCCTTTTGAATGTACTCATCCCCAAGTAAGAGAGATGGATTGGTCAGTCGTGCGCCATGCTGATCATAAAAAGGTCGCCAAATCTCCCATGGCATTGGCTCAGACGAAGCGGCAAGCGACATCTCTCGAGCGCTGCGCTCTGGAACTCGCCGACCATTAACTTTATCTGGCGTGACGGAACATCCCGAAACACCAAGAAGTAAGGACGCTGCGATGAAGATGTGTGTGCGGGGGTGAACCATACGATTGTCGCTTCGAATACGATCGGTAACGATGTCGACCCACTATACGACCGCTCAAGGCTGGTAGCCAACTACGAAATGGCGAGACCTCCCCTCCTTCACGCGACACCAGAGGAGACAAACTATCACTCGGGCACAACCGATATAGCCTACGCCCCTTCATAACACGGTCACAAAACGCAGTGGCGCTTCCAAAGACTCTTACGGAAGCACCTCGGAGAGGTCCTAGGAGAACATATCCTTCACCTTATTGAAGAAGCCTTTGTCCGACTCATCTTCAATTGGGGAACCTTGAAGCGTTGCGAGCTTCTCAAGCAACTCTCGCTCCTCTTCAGAGACCTTCTTTGGCACATGCACGTAGACACGCACATGTTGGTCACCTCGGCGCTGCGGATTGCTCCCGAGAATTGGAATTCCTTTATTCTTGATTCGGAAAACCTTGCCGGAAGGAGTTCCCGCGGGGATCTTAAGCTTCAACTTTCCATCAAGCGATGGCACTTCAAGCTCGGTTCCAAGCACTGCCGCCGTGAAGGCGATAGGTACTTCGCATATAACTTCATGGTCCTGACGCTGGAAGATCGGATGATCATCGATAAGAATCTGCACGTAGAGATCTCCACTCTGACCTCCAGCTAATCCAGCTTCTCCCTCTCCACGCATCTTGAGGCGTTGCCCGTTGTCGACACCGGCAGGCACCTTCACCTTTAGCTTAGACTCTTTCACCTTGAGTCCAACACCCGAGCACGCCGTACATGGGTTCTTTACGACCTCTCCAGCTCCACCACACGCGTGGCAGGTGCGAGCTAACGTAAAGAATCCTTGCTGAACTCGAATCTGACCGGCACCTTCACACTGCGGGCATCGCTCACGAGCGCTCCCCTTTGCCGCCCCACTTCCCGAGCACGTATCGCATTTCGAACGGCGTCCAATTGTGATCTCTTTCTCGCAACCAAACGCGGCCTCTTCAAACAAGAGCTCCATATCGTAGCGAAGGTCGTTTCCAGCTCGGCCTCGACCACGACGAGGGTCGCCACCCATGCCGCCCATTCCACCACCGAAGAAGGTGCTGAAGATGTCGCCGAAGATATCCTCAAATCCTGAGAAGTCCCCGCTTTGGAAACCACCCGCTCCGCCACCCTGAGTAAATGCGGCGTGACCGAATCGATCGTACTTGGCGCGGTTCTCCGCGTCGCTTAGCACGCTGTAGGCTTCTGTTGCCTCTTTAAACTTCTCTTCAGCCTCTTTGTTTCCTGGATTTTTGTCAGGATGAAACTGCACCGCCTTCTTGCGGTATGCCTTCTTGATGTCCTCAAGGGATGCCCCTTTGGCCACCTCTAAAACTTCGTAATAATCTCGCTTCGACACGTCCTCACCTTAGCTCGAATAGCGCTCTTTGTCTTTACTTGGGGCCCAACAGGGCAGTGAAAAAGAGTTCCTTTTTTCAGCCCCCTGAAAGAATCCCGCCCGCCAAAGAGAAAGGCCCCCGAGTTCGACCGCTAAGTCGATACTCGAGAGCCTCCCCTTAACCCCTTAACGAGGGGCTACTTGCTGTCGCGAACCTCTTCATAGTCAGCGTCAACAACATCG
Source organism: Deltaproteobacteria bacterium (assembly GCA_947488865.1). Classification (GTDB taxonomy): domain Bacteria; phylum Bdellovibrionota_C; class UBA2361; order UBA2361; family OMII01; genus OMII01. Next base: position 30,526 of record CANLCB010000003.1, read on the forward strand.
TCCTTATCCGCGGCGGAAGCACCAGCGCCATTATGGCTCTCAGCTCCGTTTGCGGCAGCGCCCTGCTGTTGCTCAGCAGCTCGCTTGTAAGCCTCCTCAGAGAGCTTATGGCTAGCTTTCTCAAGAGCGGTAAACGCGCTCTTAATAGCCTCCACATCATTGCTCTCAAGAGCTTTCTTAGCGTCCTCAACGGCTGTGTTCACAGAGCCCTTGAGGTCAGCGGTTGCCTTGTCGCCAAGCTCGTTGAGGGTCTTCTCAGTCGCGTATACCATGCTGTCAAGCTTGTTACGCTCCTCAACCATCTCACGACGCTTACGATCTTCCTCAGCGTGAGCCTTCGCGTCGTTCACCATGCGCTCAATCTCTTCCTTAGAAAGACCCGAGCTTGCGGTGATCTTGATCGACTGCTCTTTGCCAGTTCCAAGATCCTTAGCGCCTACAGAAACGATACCGTTTGCGTCGATGTCGAAAGTAACCTCAATTTGAGGAACTCCTCGTGGAGCCGCGGGAATTCCCACAAGCTCGAATCGACCAAGGGTCTTATTGTCCGCCGACATCTCACGCTCTCCTTGAAGAACGTGGATCGACACCGCAGGCTGATTGTCAGAAGCGGTAGAGAACACTTGCGACTTGCGGGTTGGGATCGTCGTGTTCTTATCGATGAGCTTCGTGGACACGCCACCGTATGTTTCGATACCAAGGCTAAGAGGAGTAACGTCGAGAAGGAGAACGTCCTTCACATCACCCTGAAGCACTCCACCCTGAACCGCGGCTCCGATCGCTACGGCCTCGTCTGGGTTCACGCTCTTCGAAGCTTCTTTACCGAAGATCTCCTTAACGCGCTGTTGAACCGCTGGCATACGGGTCATACCTCCGACGAGGATAACCTCACCAATCTCACTTGCCTTAAGCCCAGCGTCCTTCAACGCGGTGCGGCATGGCTCCTCAAGTCGACGAAGAAGGTCAGAGCAGAGAGACTCGAACTTAGCGCGCGAGATCTTCAAGTTAAGGTGCTTCGGACCAGACGCATCAGCCGTAATGAACGGAAGGTTGATGTCTGTTTCCATCGAAGATGAGAGCTCATGCTTTGCCTTCTCAGCAGCCTCTTTCAGACGCTGCAACGCCATCGTGTCCTTACGAAGGTCTATTCCTTGCTCCTTTTTGAACTCATCAGCGATGTAGTCTACAAGGATAAGGTCGAAGTCCTCTCCTCCAAGGAAGGTATCTCCGTTGGTGGACTTAACCTCGAACACGCCGTCGCCAAGCTCAAGGACCGATACGTCAAACGTACCTCCTCCGAGGTCGAATACAGCGATGGTCTTCTCATGCTTCTTATCAAGACCGTACGCGAGAGCGGCCGCAGTTGGCTCGTTGATGATTCGAAGAACGTTAAGTCCCGCGATCTTTCCGGCGTCCTTCGTTGCCTGACGCTGCGCGTCATCGAAGTACGCTGGAACTGTAATAACAGCGTCAGTAACAGCCTCACCGAGGTAATCCTCAGCGGTCTGCTTCATCTTCGTGAGAACCATCGCGGAGACCTCTTGAGGGCTCTTTGACTCGTTCTTGAGCTTCACCCACGCGTCGCCATTTCCAGACGCCACGATCTCATAAGGAAGAACTCTCTTGGCCTTCTCCACCTCAGGAGCGTCAACCTTTCGGCCGATCAAACGTTTAACAGCGAAGATGGTGTTCTTTGGATTTGTAACAGCTTGGCGCTTCGCAATCTGTCCTACAAGACGCTCACCAGCGTCGTTCACACCTACTACTGACGGTGTCGTGCGGCTTCCTTCACTGTTAGCGATAACCGTCGGGGTTCCACCTTCCATGACCGCTACGCACGAATTCGTAGTTCCTAAATCGATTCCAATCACTTTTCCCATAGCAACTCCTTACTAAAATCTTTATGTCCCTAGGCCTGCGTTCCTTCGCCTGTCACCGCTACAACTACCTCGCCGCAACGAATGAGCTTGTCTTTGTAGAAGTACGGCTTCTTGAGCTCCCCTACGATGACCCCAGCCTCAGCTCCTGGAACCTTGCTGATAGCCGCATGCTTCGCGGGATCGAACTGAGAGCCAACGCTTACCTCTCCCCGAATATCCCACCGACCAAGCTTCTCTACGAAGAGCTTGTGAACCATCTCAAGCCCTGTCTTTAAAGAGGTCGGATCAGCCGAACTGTGAGACAAAGCCAACTCTAGGTTGTCGAGCACCTCAAGGAGGTCGACGACAATCTTCTCTCCTTGGTACTTAAGCAGCTCTGACTGCTCCTTCAAGGTCCGCTTCTTAAAATTCTCAAAATCAGCCATCAAACGAACATAGCGGTCGCGAAGCTCTGCCACCTGTTTTTCAAGGGCGACCTTTTCAGCCTCAAGCCCTACCGGCTCTCCAGCTCCATTAACATCCTGATTTGACTGATCTACACCTTCCGAAGGAGTGCCTTGATGTGCCTCCTCGCGCGCCTGCTCTTCCGTCATGCTTACTCTTTGCGTACGTCTAAAAATCATCCCCCCTCGCTTCCTTGGAAGGAACTCCTAAGGAGGCTTAAAGCCTCTTTGTTTCTTTCAGTGTGTGCTATAAACACTGTCCGAGGCTTTTTCAATGTCTACCCCCCTAAAGAACCCATTAAACCCCTCCGAACAGCTCAAAAGAGGGCAGGACGTGGCTGTGCCAGCGCTGGTCCTAAGGATTTATCCCTTCCGGGATAACGACCTGATGGCTCACCTCCTTACCCCCTCGATCGGGAAGATTTCCGTCGTCGCCCGACACGCTCGCGGCAGCCGAAAACGATTCCCGAGCTCTCTCGACATATTTGACCGGGGAACGGCGCGGCTAACTGTCGAGAAAAGCGGAGCGTTTGGAGTGAAGGAATTTACACCCTCACACTCTTTGACTCGCGTGCGCTATGACCTGGACAAGCTCACATTGGCGTCACTGTTATGCGAAGCCTTCGATGTCGTTATTCCGGACGAAGGCGAAGTAACGTCCCCGAGAATGTTTGAGGTGCTCGACTTAAGCCTCAACGCCATCGACGAATCGCCGGACGTAAAAGGCGCCCTGCGCGCGACCTTCATCGGACTCGCCTCACTGGCTCAAGAGAGCGGGATAGCGGACATCGCAACCGACGCTCCTGGCAGTCGTGCCTTGATGATGGTCCTTGACGCGATAGAACGCTTCACAGAGCGCAGGCTCATGACGAAAGCGTCGTTAAAAGACACGATTAAAAAAGCGGCAAACGCTTAAGGCTATCCACCGTTAGTGGCAACCGCAGCCAGATCCACACCCCTTCTTAGGAGTAGTCGTGGTCGAGTCAGCCGAAGTGGTCGAGTCAGAGGAGCTAGACGTCGAATCCGAACTCTTAGACTTTGGGCTCTTCTTGCCCGACGAAGAGTTGCCAGAGGAGTAATCAGTCTTGTACCAACCACTTCCCTTGAGGTGGAAGGCGGAGGCGGAGACCGCCTTCTGAACGGCACTCTTCTTGCCCTTCTCCTTACAGTGAGGACACTCCTTAAGCGGCTTGTCGCTGAACTTCTGAATAACCTCGAACCGTCCGCATTTTTCGCACTCGTACTCGTAAATTGGCATATGAGACTCACTACTGTAGAAATCGGTATTCCCGAAGGTGTTTTGCCAGTTTGGTCAGGCAAAGACGCCTATCGTACCCTATGGATAGCCATAGAGCTCTATTTTTTCAACTGACGGGGGCGTTTTCAATAACTTGGGCTATTTTTTCTAGGGTTACACCCCGTAAAAGCACCGATTTCCGGCGACTTGTATCCCCTCGAAGCATCTCGACAGACCTCGAAGGGAGGGTCAGCAGCTCACGCAAAAAATCAACGAGCTCCTGATTGGCCCTCCCCTCAACCGGCGGCGCCGCAAGCGCGACCTTCGGATACCCGCCGTGAAACCCCATCAAGCGGGTCTTCTTCGCTCGAGGCACGACAAACACCTCCAGAACAACACCATCACCGGAGGTGCGTAGATATGGTAAAGCGGCGCTTGTCACACGCGAGACAATACGCCGTCTTGGGGAATGAGAAAATACAAAGCGAGATTCGATCGAAACATGCTCGCCGCGAGCGCGTCTTACACAGTTACCACAATCTCATTTTTGACCTGAGTAACTCCTGGCGCCATCCACGCGGCGTTCTCCGCTTCTTTACGTTCAGCCCATGAGCGGACCTGCCCTCTAAGCGTGACCGTCCCGTCGGCCGACTCGACATCGATGTTTCGAGACTCCAAATCGGCGTAACGATGAAGAGCGGCCTTAATCTCGCCCTTAACCTCTCGAGATTTGATTTGAGGGGATACCGAGATTCGGTTTGTCACCCCTTTAACTCCAATCAGTTGTTCAACAGCCTTCTCAGCGGCCTCACGTTGATAGTTCCATTCAACACTCCCCTCAAGCGTCACCCACCCCTTACTTACAGAAAGAATGACATTCTCATCCGGGACAGCGGTACTCCACTTAAGCGCGTTAAGAGCCGCTGTCGCGATTCCAGAGTCAGTCCGTTCTGTAGTGGTGGGAAGTTGAACTTCAATGTCATTTGCGACCGCTCGAACACCGGCCACACGCTTAACAATTCGTTCCGTATTCTGCTTTTGAAAATAGCTCGGAACACTACCCGTAAGGGTAATCACGCCAGTCGAAGCCGCCACCCCAATCTTAGAGGCGTCGATACTTGGATCCCAGCGAAGATCGTCAATAACGTCCTGCTGGAGCTGCTTGTCATTTTTTACGGTTTTGTCAGTCATGGTTCCCTCACCTCGGTTCAGTTCTGGTAGCTACAATTCACTAGGACGCTTGAAGAAGAAGTGGTGTCATAAAACGAACAACTTCTTGCGCGCCTCCCGCCGTGCGAACATCGAGCCGAGTCAACCCAACCCCCTCTCCTTCAATTGAAATCACTTGTGGGGACTGAATCACGTGCTCCTGTTGACGACAGGAAACAATAAGCGCGTCGTCGTGCGGGTCGTAAGAAACTCCATTCAATTGCCACAACGTGCTCTGATGCATCTCCTGCTCTTTTGAGGAGATCGTTATATCGACTCCTTTACCCCTCAAATTGGATGATATGTTGTCAAAAAAAGGCTGCCACCTCTCTCTTGGTATCTCTCTGCCATGCATCTCAGCCATAGTTCCTCCGCTTTAATGTTCAAGCTCTTCCCGTACAGTTCGAAGAATATCCTCATAACTGACAATCCCTCGAAGCTGATTGAGCGTGTCCGTAACGATAATTGCTCCGATCTTATTCTCAAGCATCAAGTCGATCACAGAAGGAAGGTCAGTACTCGGATCGACTGTTATAGGTTTATTCTGCATCACATCTGAAACCGCGAGGAATTTGCGGCGTACGCCGGTCGGGGTTTCCGTAGACTCACGGTAAACCTCCTCTAAGTAACTGCGAAGGTCTCGCTCGGTAAGCATACCAACCACCTCATTGTGAGCCACAACAGGAAGGTGGCGAATGTTGTGTTCGTTCATCAGCTCCGCCGCCTCTATGAGCGGCGTTTCAGGCGGCATTGAAAGAACTTTGCGCTCCATTATCTCCGAGACTTCCATAGCCAGCTCCCCTAATAGGCAGGCCCAATTATAAGTGTTCCTCGAGCGGCAAGGTATGAGAGCTATCACCGACTCCCGGCCGGAATCCCTCTGGAAAAGGAACAAAGCTCCCAAGGCCTTCAAACCTCACATTCTGCTCACTTGCGATAAGCCTACGTGAAGGTGATAACAGACGAGGAGTTACTCGAAGACGTCGAGCAAACTCCTTTGAACGAAGGATCTCGATGCGTACCGTTCTCTTCATTCCGGTTTTCAACCAGATTCATGAGTTTCCACAGGTGCTACAGGAACTCAAAGCTCAACAGCTCGCGTGCGATACCGTTCTCCTGGTTAACAACGGGTCAAACGATGGCTCCGAGATACTCGTTCGTGAGAGCGGCTATGAATACCTCGATCTGCCCCAAAACCTTGGGATTGGCCACAGCTTCATAAAGGCTACCGAGTGGGCCCTTGAGCGCGGCTACGACATCTTCTCGGTAATCGCGAGCAACGGCAAAATGCTCCCCTCCGAGCTTAGTCGCGTTGTCGAGCCAGTGGCGCGAGGGGAAGCTGACTACGTAACGGGAAGTCGGTTTCTCTCAGGGGGAGACTCCCCCAACCTTCCATCTTTCCGAAAACACAGCATTCCGATGGTAAATAAATTTGTGAAGGCTCTCTATAACACGAGCCTCACCGACGCCACGTGTGGGTACAAAGCGTACCGACTAGACCTCTTCCGGCGCGCTCAATTTAATTGGCGAGCCTCTTGGCTTAACACGTACGGCTTTGAGTATTATCTCTACGGGAAAATAATTCTCGATGGCGAGATACGATACAAAGAGGTGCCAATAACAATGCGCTATCCGGCAAAAGGGAAGCGATACTCAAAAATAAAACCTTTTAGCGGCTGGTACGCCATGATAAAGCCTTGGGTAATAGCTCGGCTTGATCGAAAGGGATTCTCCTCTCAACAATCGTAAAATATAAATAATCACATGGCTCATCCAAAACTTCTCCACGTGGGAATCAAAGACGTTGAATGTGGAGAGAACGTCACTATTGTTGAACCCTCAAATGTGTACGGTTGCACCCTAGCCGATGGCGTATTCGTCGGACCGTTCGTTGAGATTCAGAAAGGCGTGTCTATCGGAAGACACTCCCGCGTTCAATCGCATACATTCATCTGCGAAGGAGTCTCTATCGGAGAAGACTGCTTCATCGCCCACGGCGTTATGTTCACAAACGACCTCTTCAAAAAAGGAGGAGCCTCTAGAGATCCGAGCGACTGGAAGACTACGCGCATAGGAGCGCGCGTCTCGATAGGCTCCGGCGCTACAATCCTCCCCGTCTCGATCTGTGATGACGTTGTGATTGGCGCTGGAGCCGTAGTGACACGAGATATCAATGAGCCTGGAGTGTATCTAGGAACACCAGCCAAACTCCATAGAAAGCTCAAATAACGCGCGTCAGAATCATACTGCCGCCGCAAGCCCGAACGTTATCTAATTTCGTTCCCCGAATAGGGCGGTTCCCACACGCACGAAATCCGCCCCTTCAACGATAGCGATCTCAAAGTCATTCGACATCCCCATACTCAGGAGAATGCGTCCTTCATGGAACAACACGGCGCGCCCCTGTTGCTCAAGAGCCTGCCGCAAACGGGACATTTTCTGAAAATGCGGACGACTTTTTTCAGGGTCTTCATCGTACGGAAGAATAGTCATCAGCCCTTCGAGCTGAAGGTGTTCACGTGACAGCTCTACTACCGCGAGAGCTTCTTCGAGTTCCGCCTCAGAGAAACCACTCTTGGCGTCATCCTGACCGATATTCACCTGAAGGAGAATTCGTTGAAGCTTGTTGATTTTAGCGGCCTCTTTGGCAATCAGTCCAAGCACCTTGAGCGAGTGAACGGACTCAATCACGTCACAAAACGAGACGGCGTCGCGAACCTTATTGCTCTGCAAGGGGCCGATCATGTGCAATTCTGAAGAGGGTAAAATCTCAGGACGCTTTGCCTTAATCTCTTGGAGGTAGTTCTCACCGAAGACAACAGACTCCCCTCGCTCAAGCGCCACTCGCTCATACTCTTTCAATTCTGAAAGGGGCTGAGTCTTGGATACGGCGACAAGAGTTACACTTTTCGGATTTCGCCCAACACTTTGTGCCGCCAGTTGAATCTGACTTCGAACATCACGAACTGTTTGCTCGATCGACATAACAATTCTTACGAGTGCGCGCCTATCGCGACCAACTCACGCATGAGTGAGGTAATGTTGAGACCAACCACGTTCGAATACGAGCCTTCAATCGACTCTACGAATTGAAGCCCTAGCCCCTGGATAGCATAAGAACCGGCCTTATCCATCGGCTCCCCAGAGCTGACGTATCGCGAGATCGTCGCAGGGCTCATTGGAGACATGGCCACACGGGTAGAATGCGACCACACTCTTTCAATCCCCTTTTCACGGTTCAAAATAGCGATACCACCCCACACCTCGTGCGTGCGCCCTTGAATCTGTCCAAGCATGGAGTGCGCTTCCTCTACAGAGGAGGGCTTTCCGAGAGACTGTTCATCGATCCATACCGTGGTGTCGGCACCTATCACAAACGCGCCAGGATACTGGTCCGCTACCACGGCCGCTTTAACAACGGCGAGGCGCTCCACCATCTCCTTAACGGATTCACCAGGAACTGACGTCTCGTCACATCCCGAAACTATGATTTTAAAATCTACGCCCGCCTGAGACAGGAGTTCCTTCCTTCGCGGAGATGATGAGGCCAGAATAATTTGACGATGATCCATTACGCCTTTACCCCTCTTGGAAGTTTCGCTTAAGCACCGCGCGCAACACTAAGAGAAGCGCCTCATGGAGAGAACGGGCTGAGTGGCACTCAATACTATCTCTATGTTGCGCCTCAGCAACCCACTCTCTCTGATCCTGACGAGACAAAGACATACATTGCGCGCCAGCTTTTTCTAGCAGCGTCGTAATCTCATCTACTGACGGGATCCAAAAAAAATGAAGGGCTGAATCGTCTTGCACCTGACTCACAGTTCCAGCTGTGAGGGATAGCAATTTTGGCCCTGGGAGAACCTGAAATTCCTCATGCCCAAGGTCCGCGAACCCACGCGCGACGATATCCCCTGGCTCAAAGCGAGGCAGCAAGCCCCACTGCTTAAGCTCGTTACATATCGCGAACTGTTCTTTGGTGAACCACATGCCACCCGCCCCTTTTACTCTTCGTTCGGACGCATTCGATCAAGCGTCTCAACGTTCGAGGTTCCACCCTCAACAACGGTCATCGCTGACACCTTCGTCAATCGAGCCTTCTCGTGGAACTCCTTCACACCGAGCACGCCAACGTTACACATAGTGGACTTCAACTTAACCACCGAAACGTCAACTTTGTCAGAGAGTCGTCCGCTGTATGGCACGTATGCGTCAACACCTTCCTCAAAGACGAGGTGCGCGGCGTCACTCTGCTTGTATCGCTGCCAGTTACGAGCTCGATTCGATCCCTCTCCCCAGTAAGGTTTGTAGAGACGACCCTTGTAGCTAATCTTCGCGGTTGGGCTCTCTTCAGTCATCGCGAAGTACTTACCCATCATCACGAAGTCAGCGCCCATCGCGAGAGCGACAATCATCTGAGTGTCTGTGTTGAGACCACCGTCCGAACAGATTGGAATGTAGACACCCGTTTCCTTCAGGTACTCGTCTCGAGCGCGCGCGACATCCATAACTGCGCTTGCCTGTCCTCGACCGATTCCTTTCTGCTCACGAGTGATACAGATGGACCCACCGCCGATTCCCACCTTAACGAAGTCTACCTCTCCCTTCTCGGCGAGATAACGGAAAGCGTCAGCAGAAACGATATTACCACCACCCAAGATGATGGACTCTCCGTACTTCTTTCGAAGCTCCGTGGAAGCTTTCGCCTGCCACTCGCTGTATCCATCAGAGGAATCGAGACAGAGGCAATCTACGCCAGCTTCGATAAGCGCGGCGGCACGCTCCATATAATCAAAGGTGTTGAGCGCGGCAGCGACAACGAGGCGCTTACCACCATCAGTCAACTCGTCTGGATATGAATGATGATCGAAGTAGTCTTTGCGGAATACGAGGTACTTCAGGTTCCCCTGCTTATCTACGATTGGGAGGCACTCTTTCTTGTTCTTCCAGAGAAGGTTAGTCGCCTCTTGAAGCGTCACGCCTTCCTGAGCAAGCACAAGCTTCTCAAGAGGAGTGTAGAAACCCTTCACACATTGAGAGAGGTCGTCTTTGTATTCCCAGAAGTCCTTGTCAGTCAGAATTCCAAGAAGCTTTGAATTACGCTCACCATTTTCGGTGATAGCGATCGTTGAGTGCCCTGTCTTCTTACGAAGCTTGAGAGCGTCAGCGAGAGTAGCTGTCGGAGCTAGGTTAGAGTCCGACTCAACAAAGCCCGCCTTATGCTCCTTCACTTGCCTCACCATCGCGGCCTGAGCCTCAATCGACTGGGAGCAGAACACGAACGCGGCACCACCCTTTCGAGCCAGCGCGATAGCGAGATCTGGGCCAGAAACGGCCTGCATCGCGGCAGATACAAAAGGAATATTTAAATGTCCCTTCACCTCTTCCTTGCCAGGACGGTACCGCTGAATAGGAACCTTGAGCGATACGTTCGCTGGAACATGCTGCGCGGTCGTCAGACCAGGCAGGAGCAAATATTCGTGAAATGTATGGGAAACGTCGTCGATGATAATGGCCACATGACCTCCGATAAGTGAGAACAAGCCCTTGGCGACTTTTGGGTTGCAAGAGGGTACCTCAGACCCCATCCGGAATCAAATCGGAGGAAGGCGTTTCCCCCCTAACCCCTTAGAGCGAGTCACAAAAACTTTCATCTTGGAAGGCTGGTTGCAAATGCCCCGGCGGCATCTGCTGTCCAAAGCCCCCCGGCCGCAATCCTCATCCCCCTTAAAAGGAGGCCTCAGGTTTCGAGTAGGAGGACCACTGGTACTTCTGAACCTGCAGGATGTAGCAGTCACCGGCGTCACTGGCAGGCCGAAGGTCTCCGACCGAGACCGAGATTGGCGAGGGTTCATTGCTCTTATGCACAGAAACCACATGACTGTAGTTCATGCGTCGAAGGTACCCCGCCCTATTTTGATGCTCTAGTAAAATGTTCAAACCTTGCGCGATATCGGCATTAGGCGCGAACCTGAAAAAATCGAATGGACGAGTTGGCCGGTATGACAACTTAGGATCCGCGATATTCCCCACCATCTCATCTTTGACTGGAAGAGTTTCAGGCATCTCCGATGACGGTTGAATTTCCACCTTAGCCCTAACATTCCCCCGAGACGATTCATAGGAAGTTTTCGCGCCTCCCTGGACCGGGAAGTTTATCTCAGAGAGATAGTACGGAGACTGCTGAAGGTGCAGCGCTCGAGTACCCGTCCTGCCTATCTGTTGATAGTGAAGGTTTCGCGGGCACACATAGACGCCCCACCCCACTTCAAGATCTTTCGGAGGAGGGATCGCGATGTAAAAAGACGATTCACGCTGACCCTTAACCATTGTCTTGAGAGTTACCGGACGCTTCGGAACTAATTCAGCCAAGAATCCAGCGGCCTCGGCCGCACTCTCGGTATGTGAATGAACGATCTTTAATTTCGTTTTCTCGATTGAGAGAGCTAGCTCGAAAGAATTGAGAAGGGCTTTCGATTGATCGTCCGTTGTTGTTGAGCGAGAGAGAAGCTCGTCCATATTGGGCCGAAACTTCAGAACGATCTCACCAACAGACGAGAACACCTCAGTCTTAATCCCTGAAAACAACCCCGCTGGCGCCAATCCTACATTTTCCGAGGAATGGGGCGGAACCAACGTAAGCTGGAGTCCATTTTTCAGGCTATCTCGAAAGCGATCTACCTCCTCGTGGGACATCGGAGCGAAGTTTGCCTTCGGAGAAGGATCAGCGCGAACATCTCCAGAAGAAAACAATGTAGCGGCGCTTGCCGTTATGAAAAGCGCTCGAACCAATTTTGAATTAATCGCCAACCTCATAAATCACCCCGCGAGCCCCTTCGACAGTGTACCACCGTTCTTATGAATATCGCATTCTTCTAATACTAACCCCCTGAACTAACCCCAAACCGAACATTATGGAGAGCATGGAGGATCCTCCGTAACTCACGAGGGGGAGCGGAATACCCACCACGGGAAGAAGCCCGATAACCATTCCAATATTGATAACCACGTGAGCAAATACTTGCGCCGTAATGCCAAAAGCGACCAGCGTTGAAAACCCGTCTCTCGCCCTCGCGGCTATTCTCAACATGGTCGCGAAGAGACCGAAAAAGAGCCCGATAAGAGTCACACATCCAACGAACCCCCACTCCTCCGCGAGCACTGAAAACACGAAGTCAGTAGTATGCTCCGGCAAAAACTCAAGCTGCGTTTGAGTACCTTGTCGATACCCCTTGCCAAAAAGCTCCCCAGAACCCACCGCAATCTTTGATTGTGTGATGTGATATCCACTTCCTCGAGGGTCCGACTCTGGATCGAGGAGAACCAAGATTCGCCGCTGCTGATAATCATGAAGCATCTCCCACGCCGGGTACGCCAAAATCAGAACCGTAGCGACCACCGAAAGTAGAGCGCGCGGCCGAACACCCACAAAAAGGATCTGACTAACACCAACGATTCCTAGCGAGAGAGCGGTTCCAAGATCAGGCTGCTTCGCGATCAACCCCATCGGCAAAGCTATCAGCAAACCAGGAATAAGAAGCTCACTGAGCGCGTAGCTGGATCCATTCTTGGGGGGACGTCGAGAGAGAACTCGAGCCATGGTCAAAATGATCCCCAATTTCATGAACTCAGCCGGCTGAAGATTAATACCTCCGAAGCTGAGCCACCGACGAGACCCATTCACCACAACTCCGAAGCCAGCTACAGCGACAAGCAGTATGATTCCTAAGCCGTACAGAAAAAACGCGTGGCGATTGAGCGCCTGCGTCGGAATAGCCATCGCTACCCCCATCACCACTAATCCCGCCAGAAGATACGTCGCTTGTTTTAAGCAAGCCGCGCTCGGAAACTCGACAGAAAACAGCCCGAACAGATCAACAGCCCGCTCCGGGTCGTATCCAGCGCTAAAGAGCACCACTAACCCGCACAACGGAATGAGCACTCCAAAAGTTAGGAACACCCAATCAAATCCGTTTAAGATTCCTCGCCCCACTCGAACGCTCATCGAGCACCTCGCTTAATCTTCTTCTTCTCTTCCACAACAGGCGGAGGCGGTTCATCTGGAATACCGAAGTACGCGGCGAAGATATCTTGAACTAAGGGCGCGGCCATAGCGCCTCCATGCCCAGCATTCTCCAGAATGGCCGCAACCACTATCTGAGGATCGTCCGCCGGAGCGTATCCAGCGAACCACGCGTGGTCGTCATCTTTCACCCCGGATTCCTTGGAGGCCACCTGAGCGGTTCCCGTCTTACCACCAACAGAGATAGCGTAAATCTTTGGCAGAGCCGCTTTGTGACCAGTACCGCGAGGATCCTCAACAACTCCCACCATCGCTTTGTTCATAGCCACAAAGATCGACGGGTCGATATCCACGGTGCGTATTACCTCTGGGTCTTTGGGCTCCTCCTCCAACACCCGTCCATCACTCGCCACAACGCGTCGAATCACACGTGGCTTTAAAACTTTTCCTCCATTCACCATAGCGGAGACACCACGCGCCACTTGAAGCGGGGTTGTCGTGATAGCCCCCTGCCCAATCGAAACGGGGAGGGTCTCTCCGGGATACCATTTCTTATCCGCCGGATTACGGAAGTATTTCGCTTTCCACGCGGTAGAGGGAATTAATCCAGCGCTTTCGTCGCCAATATCCACCCCCGTCGGCTCTCCAAATTCGAAGAAGTCGTGAGCGTATTTGTGAATGCGATCAACACCGAGACGCTGTCCGATCGTGTAGAAATAGACGTCACACGATTGAACGATCGCCTCAAACATATTCACAGGTCCATGCCCCGAATGTTTGTGACAATGGAATCTGCGCGAGCCGAACTTCAAATAGCCAGGACAACGCACCTTTTCATTCGGCGTTGTCACACCTTCAGCTAAAGCCGCCGCGGCGACAAAAATCTTAAACACAGAGCCCGGCGGATATACGCCCTGCGTAACGCGGTTGGTCAACTTGTGATCTTTCCCCTCAATGAGGTCAACCCAGGTGTCGCGGGACATCTCTGAGGTAAATACCGATGGGGAGAACCGCGGAGCCGCAGCCAACGCGAGGATATCCCCGGTCTTAGGGTTCATCGCCACGATCGCGCCCTTCTTTCCCTCAAGACTCTTATCGGCAATCTCCTGAAGACGCCGATCGATAGTGAGAACAACGTCACTACCTGACAACGCGAGATGCTCGTACGCTTCGCCGATTTTATTTCCAGAGGCGTTTACAATAACCGCCTGAGAGCCGCGCTCACCTTGCAAGTAACGCTCATAACGAGCCTCGACCCCACTCTGCCCGATGAGATCACCCATTCGATACCCAGAATACAGTGGGTTCTTTAACTGCTCTCCCGTGATCTCTCGGATGTACCCGATAAGGTGCGCCGCTAATTCTCCATTCACGTAGTCCCTGGCGGGCACGACACTGATGATAATTCCGGGCAATCGATGACGCTGCGCGGATATCTTAGCGACGTCATCTCGCGAAACATCTCGCAAAATAAGTTTCGGCTCGTACTTCAATCGCTTCCCTTGTCGAGAGAGCTTCTCAAGAAGTGGCGCGGGATCTTGCCCCACTATTTCGGCGAGCGTGGTAATCGTCTCAGTCGGATTAGGACTATCCTCGATAACGAGATCCACATTAAATGACGGGCGGTTGCGAACAAGGAGCTGCCCGTTTCTGTCAAGGATCAACCCTCGAGGTGGATGAACGTACACGGTGCGAAGCCGATTGTTCTCCGACCGCTCTCGGAAAAATGCTCCTTTTATGATTTGGAGGTGCCACAAGCGTAACGTCAGAGCGAACAGCGCCACCGCGCACAGGCCAAGAGAGATCCAGACCCGAGGAGCTACATGCACACTGTTCCGTTCGTACGACGACATGGGCTACACCGCGGAAAGTGCTTGGCGCCTTCCGTGCGCGACAGAGGAGTGTCGACGCCCACGTTTGGTAAGTTTTCCAAGAAGGAACGGAGCCACCAGAGCGGTGACCATCGCCTGTCCGAGAATCTGCTTTGGATACTCCCACGTCATGCTTGGATACTCAGTGCCGAACAGCGAGAAAAGGATATTAGCCCCGACCACCGCTAAGAACGTAATCACCATCGCCGCGATACCGGACTCAATAAAGAGACGCTGAGAGAGAACCGCTAACGTTCCGAACACTAAAACAAGCGCTCCTGCCCACGGACCAACAAGCACCGCTGACGAAAAATCCATGACGAGGCCAAGCGAGAACGCCATCACGCAGCCAAACGTAGAAACCTCTGTAAACGCCAAGGCGATAATAAGAACCACTATCAACTGCGGAACTACCGCTACCGGCATCCCCATGTGCAACAACGATCCTTGCACAACGCTCGCGAGAACACCCAAGAGAAGATAAAAAATCGCTTTTTTCATCGCCTACCTCTTCTCCCCTCGTCCACCATGTTGAAGAGGCGCCTTTATTGCTTGAGGCTCATCACCTTTTTGCTGACGTTCTCCCACAACGATGAGAACCTCCTCAAGTTTCGAAAAATCGACCGCTGGCTTGAGATCGATACGTTGCAGCAAGGTCCCGGTCTCGGGAGCCACGCGAGAGACACTTCCTATGTTCAACCCTTTCGGAAAAACTCCGTCCATTCCCGAGGTGACCACAACATCCCCGGCCCGAACGACGGATTCTTTACCTACATACTTTAACTCACAACTAGAGGACCCGAGCCCTTCAACAACTCCTCGCGCTCGTCCGTCTTGCACCAACGCGTCTACCCCACTCGCGTGATCGGTCATTAAAAGTACGCGAGAAAAATTAGGTCCTGATGAAACGACCTGCCCCACAACACCTCGTGGATGCACGACCGCCATACCTTCAGCTACGCCGTGGGACGTTCCTTTATTCACAACGATGCCTTTGACCCACCCACTTGGCTCACTCGCCACTACAGAGGCCGCCACACCCTTAAGCTGCGACACCGAATTGAGTTCCAAGAGAGCGCGAAGCCGTTCGTTTTCTCGACGTTGCTCTTCAAAAGACGCCTGAGATGATTCTAATCGCGACACCTGCTCCGCAAGGGAGCGGTTCTGCTCCGCGAGCCCCACAAGATTGAAGTACCGTCCCCATGTTGACGAAACGCCATCAGCCACGGCGTCGATTCCTCCGTGAAGCGGGGAGACAATCTCCGACAACACGGTGGTTCCAATCCTAGCGAATGCTGGATTGCGAGCACTGTAAGCCGTAAGCAAAAGCGACACGCACAGAAGCGAGAATGATAACATCGCTATCTTTGCTCTTTCGGAGACACTCGCTCTCATTGATGAAAAGATACCTTACAGTTGAGGCCGCTACCCTAGCACGACCCACACTCAAATCTATGTGAAAAAACAGAAACCCGTCGCTTACCGAAGCACTACATCTTTAAGCTCATCGAGCTTGTCGAGCACCTGCCCCGAACCGATTACTACCGCCGACAAAGGATCCTCAACGACTCGCGTTTGAATCCCCAGCTCCGCCTCTATTCGCTTGTCGAGGTTCTTGAGCATCGAGCCACCACCTACCATGGTGATGCCCCGATCCACGATATCACCGGACAGCTCCGGCGGACACTTCTCGAGAGCCTTCCGAACTACTTCCACGATTTGGTTGATAGGCTCGTTAAGCGCCTCATACACCTCAACCTCCGAGATAACGATCGATTTGGGAACGCCGTGAATAAGATCTCGACCTTTCGCCTCCACATATTCGGGATCCTC
This sequence comes from Deltaproteobacteria bacterium, assembly GCA_947488865.1. Lineage (GTDB taxonomy): Bacteria > Bdellovibrionota_C > UBA2361 > UBA2361 > OMII01 > OMII01. Next base: position 47,022 of record CANLCB010000003.1, read on the forward strand.
TGGCGGCATAGCGTTTCCGATCGCGATCTTGAGCTGCTCGGCGGTGCGCTCTCCGATCATCACGTTGTGGCGGCGGCGAATGTAGTTGGCGATCGCCTCATCCATTTTATCGCCACCCACTCGAACAGACTGGGAGTACACAATTCCTTTGAGTGAGATAACTCCGATTTCAGTTGTGCCACCACCAATCGCGAGAATCATATTGCCTGTTGGCTCAACTATCGGAAGACCAGCGCCAATCGCCGCGGCCATCGGCTCTCCGATGAGATACACTTCTCTCGCGCCCGCCAACTCGGCCGATTCGCGCACAGCCCGTCGCTCGACTTCGGTGATGCCATGAGGAACACAGATGATAACTCGAGGACGCACAAGAGCGCGACGACGATGCACCTTACGAATGAGAATACGAAGCATCTCTTCGGTCATCTCAAAGTCGGCGATGACGCCGTCTTTCATAGGACGAATCGCGGTGATGGATTCAGGCGTCCGGCCCAACATCTCTTTCGCCTCGGAGCCGACAGCTAAAACTTTTCGCCGACCGCCAAGACCCCCCTTCTCCACGGCGACAACGGACGGCTCGTTGCACACAACTCCTCGCCCCTTTTGATAGATTAAGGTATTCGCGGTGCCGAGATCGATCGCAAGGTCGTTAGAGAAGAATCCAAGAAGGGAATCTAAAATCATAAGTCACGCTCACCGGGCGGAAGTAGAAAAGACACTCCGCTCAACCAAGATCATAATGGCAGGGGCTCGGATCTAATTTCAACGGTGAGGACATAAAAAAAACCCACAGGGGTCATCGGTTGTAATTCACCGAGCGCCTTGAGGGTTCGCGACGAAGAGAAGCGTTAGTTACGCAACTCCCAAAGCCAAAGATGAGTCCGCTGGAGTCTCCAATCGCACATCACTGAGCTTAACCGAGAGAAACGCTATCTGCTCATCCGGGCTCAAGCGACTATCGACGAAAATGAAACGTTGGGAGAGTGACCGACAGGCGCCACTAAGCACCTTCCAGCAGTGTCCTCGCTTAAGCTCCTCGCGACGGGTGACGAACCCCAACTGCTCTAGTTGCGCGACCAACTCCTTATATCGAGCCGTCTGGGACTCGGTCCAAGATGGACGCAAACTCTTCTTCCGTTTAGCTTTTTTGATAATCGCGATACCAGCCTTCACAGAAACTCCCGTAATTTCAATAGGTTGACTATATTTACAGCCTCAAAACCTCTGCCAACTGACCTAAAAAGCCAGCAGGCACTTCGATTGAACTGCTTTGGCGACTGTGATACAACCTTCCTCCATTGTTTGAATTAAGTGTGGCTTTTTAGCAAGAGCCCAAGCTTCCTAAAGTCGGGAAAGATTTGAAAAATCACTTCCGACACCACCGTTCTACCTGATAACGGCGAACCGTTATCCAAGAGTGGAGGCCGCTTGGGAATATTAAGTTTGAGTCACGAAGTGCAGTACGCGGAGAGCAGGATATGACGACTGGTGAAGAGACAAAAACAGCAGCACCACAAACTAAGATTACCCTTGATGGCGCTATCAAGAGCATCACAAGCTCATTCGTTAAGTCGGACATCCCTGACTTCAAGCCAGGTGACGTAGTTCGAGTTCACGCGAAGATCATCGAGGGAACAAAAGAGCGTGTTCAGCTCTTCGAAGGACTCGTTCTTAAGCGCAGCAAGGGAACACTCCCAGACGCGACCTTCACTGTTCGCAAAGTTTCTTACAACATCGGCGTTGAGCGAACATTCCCTGTTCACAGCCCACGTATCGAGAAGATCGAGCTTATTACACGAGCTAAGGTTCGTCGTGCTCGCCTCTTCTACATCCGACCACTTCGAGGAAAGGCTTCTCGTATGAAGACCCTCTTCACGAACACTGCGGCGAAGACAGAAGGAACAGGCACTCAGGCAGCATAAGCTCTCTGAGCGTCACCAATAAAAAAGGCGGCCATGTGCCGCCTTTTTTATTGCTAGTTTTCACGCTCTATCAGAACACCAACGCCCGAACACCAGCCAGGCAAAGTCGAACACTACGCAGCTCGGCGCGGACCAATCGCCAATCGCGCGCCGGACACTATCGCCCCTGGAGCGATTGAGATAACCGCCGCTTCAACATCGTCCTTAACGCAACCGCCCGCCCGTACATCCACGGACTCCTTCACGACAACAGGCTGCTCGACTACGCCCTCAACGGTCAGGGAATTGGTCGACACTGGCGCACTCAACACTCCGCTGGGCCCCACCGACACGGATGGCGCTGTAAGAGAATCCCCTGAGAGAACCCCCTCAACAACTACCGGCCTACCGGTCACAACGGTACCGGAAACTCGGTACCCCTTAGCGACCACGAAAGCCCCTAGCGGATGCTTACGGGTGCCATCGAGATTTTGAGGTGTTATCTCCAACTTAGAGCTTTGACTTGGGGCGACAGGCGCCTCCTTCGAACCCACAACTGGATTTCCGGTGGGCTCAAGATCCAACTTTTTCGTTCTCCACAACATAGCTTTCGGTGTACTGCACTCTTACTCCAACAGCAAGAGCGTTCTCTGTGATTCCTACTGAAAGAAACACCCATCAAACACGCCCCACGACCGACATTTTCTCCAAGGAAAATAGGCGCAAAAACTAAGCTCCTCCAAACCTCATTCCGACTGCGTCACTTGGAGGTAAGAATCGCTTTGGAGCTGACGTTTTGGGATTGTTGAAACCGGCGATTTCAGTCAGCATAAAGGCTTATCCAGTGCACGTTTTGAGAATTGTCCCCCAAAGCTCTTTCTCGGATTAAATTCCGAGAAAAAAGCGTCGAAATTTGTCGCAGGCGGCGCAAAGTTCGACGCGGTTGAGCATCATATCTCTATCGTTTTCGAGCGAGATTTAATCCGGGGGAATTTCAGACGAGGGCGGACTAGGCAATCTCCTCTAAGGGTCGACACACGATGGTGAATCTTCGGGCAGCTAAAAACATCCAGACGGTCTGCAAGACCCTCGCCCGTCACCTTTCGCCTTCTTCTCGCTTACCACTCACCCTAACCTCGGTAGCCGCATCCATCTTGTCTACAGGCGCGCATCAAGCCTCTTCAGCGTGGGCCGCTGATAGCTCGCCTAGTGATCAAACTCAACTCATCTCAACCGACCCTGTGGTGCAGGATCAGATCGACCGCTCTCTCAACAGAGCTCCTGTCGATCGAGTCGCCATGAAACAGGACTCTCGTACCGTTGGTCGAGTGTACCCGCCCCCACGACTTCGATACATCGAGACTCGAACAACGAACGATGGGGATATTCGGCTCGCCGAGCGCCCAAAATTCGAAGACCGAATTGGTGGACGGTACGCCCACGCCACCTCTAACAACAACTTCATTTTTTACACACTAGATCCAGACCTCCAGGATTACGTTCGAACTGTAGTAGCAAGGGCTCAAGCGTCACACGTCGCGGTCGTAGCGATGGATCCATCCACGGGCGCCATCCTCGCCATCGCTGGAAAGTCCATCTCTGTGCCGGACATTGAGTATCACGCGGGATTCCCTGCCGCGTCGCTGTTCAAGGTAGTAACCGCCGCGGCCGCTGTAGAGCATGCCGGTATCGAAACACACTCGATGATTCCATTCCGAGGCGGCACGTATACCCTTAACCAGGCAAACTACAACCCCGACCCTCGCCTGGACCGTCGCGTGATGAGTGTTGGCGAAGCGCTTGGACGTTCGTGCAACCCCGTCTTTGGACACATCGGCCTTAAGTACCTTAACGGCGACATCCTCGCTAAATACGCTCGTCAGTTTGGATTCAATCGCGGACTCGCCTTAGAGGCCCCTCTCCCAGAGAGCTCCGCCTGGATTCCTCAAGACAACTCATATGAGCTAAGCCGAACCTCCGCTGGATTCGGAGAAGTACGAATCAGCCCAATTCACGCGGCCGCTCTCATGTCCGGAATCGCCAACGGCGGAGTGCTTCCAAAACCTCAGATGGTAGACACCATCGTAGACCAAGATGGAACCGTCATTCAGAAGCAGAAGCCCGAGATGCTTCAACGCATCGTTCAAAGCTCCACCGCGGAATCGCTCATGAAGATGATGCACTACACCACGACTGTCGGTACATCACGCCGAGAGTTCATGCGCGGATCATCGCCAACGCTCGGCGCTATCGACGTCGCTGGAAAGACGGGAACACTCACTGGCGACAATCCTGTTGGCCTCAACAATTGGTTCATCGGAGCAGCGCCAATTCAGAATCCAAAGATAGCGATCGCGGTGATTACAGTCGATCCACAACACTCATCGAAAGC
>CANLCB010000004.1 GCA_947488865.1 Deltaproteobacteria bacterium
AGCTCCTCAGAAGCCTGCTTCTCAAGCTCTTCCTTAATCTTTGCCTTGAGGGCGTCAACCGTCTCAACTCCCATGCCAAGAGTCTTAACAACCTCATCGGTAAGCTCTGGCATGTTCTTGGTGAAGATACCGTGCAAGGTGATCTTGTGAGCGAGCTGCTTGCCTCGGAGCTCTGGGTTAGCGTGATCCTCGTCAGCCTTGGTCTGAATCTCTTTCGTATCTCCAACCGTCATCCCAACGACCTGCTCTTCAACGTCAGCGGAAAGACGACCAAGTCCAAGCTCGTCAACGAAAGGCTCTGGTCGAGAGAACTCACCACCTTCTGCCTGTACGGATACCGAGAGAGCGACAACGTCCTTCTTCTGAGCGTCCTTACGATCCTCGATCGGCTTGAGCTCAGCCTTAGCTTCGCGCAAACGCTCCAGAGAATCAGCGACATCCTTCTCGCCAATCTCCTTTTTTCCAACCTTAACAGAACGGTTGAGGTAATTTGAGATTGATGGTTGTGGGTACAAAGCTACCTTCGCGGTGAACTCAAGCGCCTTCGCTGGCTCAACTTCCTTCAAATCCACCTCTGGCTCACCGACAACCTCTAATTTGTGCTGCTCAAACGCGCCACGAAGAGACTCGTTGATCAATCGATTAGCCACATCGTATCGAATACGATCGCCCATCATGCGCTCAACCATTTGACGAGGAACTTTGCCAGGACGAAATCCTTTGATCTTCGCGGTCTTGCTTACCTGCACGATGGAAGTCTCGTACTCCTTCGCGACTCTCTCCTGAGGAACGGTTACGGAGATCTGTTTTGTAACCTCATCGATATCTACAACTGACGACTGAAAATCCATGATAACTCCGCTTTTCGAATGCGAGGGTGCCAGCGACCACTCAACTGCGATTAAGGTCACTAACCGGCACGGACACGCTTGTATCTCTGTGTATTAACGTCTTGATGCCGCAGTCATTATTGCAACAAGGCGGCTGATTATATATGCTCCCAGCGGGTTTATAAAGCCGAACCGCCAGGAAAAGCCGGTCAAAAGATCAGTCTTCCTTGCGCCAGCCTCCCCGCCCAGAGCACTCCCAAAGCTACGCTTAAAGACTCTAGGATCACTTCCTAAGGTTCCAGGCAAGTGCTGTGAATTGCGGCGAGGCCATTGGTTGCGATTAAATATCCCGTAAGATCAGGTAGATAAGCTCAAGTCGGAGATTGCCGACAACGGCGACCTGGCGTTACGAGAGAAACCTGGTATATCCAGGACTCGGAACTACTTGGCTTAGTAAGTCCTCATCCTTTGCGGGGGTGGTGGAATTGGCAGACACGCCAGACTTAGGATCTGGTGCCGTAAGGTTTGGGGGTTCAAGTCCCCCCTCCCGCATTCATTAACAGCAAGCATTCATTCGCCGAAAAAATGGCACGGCGTGTTACGACGACGACGCGACCGATCATTACGATCGACTAATCCGCGTCGACGAAACTCTTCTAGGAACGAATAGTCAGCGAGAACGCGCTCGAGCGAATATTAAGATCCAAACTCTAACTTCAGGTATTCATCTAGACTAGAGATACTCGAGTCCACAAATCGAACAATCCCCTGCTTGTCGATGACCACCGCGTACGGAATTGAATCTCCCTGATAGTTAAGAAACGCGTCATCCTGCGTATCATTTCCAGAGAATATGTGGGTCATCGTTCTTAAATCTTGCGCCTTGATACGATCCTTGAGCGTTCCGAAGTTCTCATTCTTGTCGACGCTAATAGCGTAAAAGTCGATGTCCTGGCGCTGCGAGTATCGACGAGCTAATTCCTCATACTCAGCGATCGCTGTCTTCGAGTGTTTGCACCAGGTGGCCCAGAATACGAGCACACCGTATCGACCCTGCTGAGCGCTCAACGGGAACTCGGTACCGTCGAGCAACATCAAACGAGCGTCGGGTGCCGGCTGTCCGATGAGCTGCTTGCCTTTCATCCCCAAGACACCGCAACCACCAAGCGACAGCACACATAGGAAGATTAGCAGAGATCGCAACGCTTTCATGTAAAGTCTCCTTGCGGGGCGAGAATACTATCACTGTAGATCATGCTGACTACGTGCGTAACCCCTTACGACACAGAAGCAGCTTGTGTGCGGTCTCGGATGATAGAGATACGCTCTTCATAGGTCCGACGTACGACAGGATCCTGCTCTCCCTCATACGCCTGCTGGATCAGCTTTAGAAGAAGAATGTCGTTAGCTTCTGACAGATATCCCACCGCCTGCGCTCGCACAACAGGGTCGGGATGCGACAATAGGTCAATTATATCCGTAGGCTCTAAGATAGGCGCGAATCGTGGAAGAGCCGCCTGCACTACATTTGTAGGAGCGTCGCGAATAATCTGCTGCGCAAAGGCCTGATTAGCCGGCTCGACTTCAACTCTGCTGAGCGCCTGCGCAAGCACCTCTTTGCTTACGGTGTTGCGCAACGCCAACGCGGCGATGAGGAACGAATAACGACCACTGTCACCCCGGAAAGAGGCCTCTACAAATTCCAGTATCCCCGATACATATCCGTCGCCCAGCGGCTTCGAACGCAAAGCCTCGTAGGCCCTCGCCACCATTTCGCTATCCGAGGAGGTAAGAATGACCGCTTGCAAAGCCCGCACCGAAGCAGGGTTATTCCACGCGGCGAGAACCTGAACATTCTCTTTTGAAAGCTGATTGATCACACCCGACACAAGCGAAGCCCGAACTTCGGTATCCACAGCGCCGACCCGCTGCAACTCTGTTAAGAATATCTCTCCTGGACCACTCGCGACGCCTCGAACCTGCGCGAGCTGAGCGACCGTCGCGATGCCAGAGCGCTCTCGCCTTCCCATCTCTTCCAAAAGCCAAGAGATCTCTTGAGGTGAAAGGCCGGCCGATGGACTGGCACCTTGCTGAACAATACTTTCCGAGAAAAGATCATGCACCTCGGGTAACAAAAGCATCAGAGCCAGGTCGTTGTGAGTGCTCGCGCCCTCAAATCCAAGCTGCTCGTGCACAGCGCGAACGAATATCTCATGGAACATTTCAGGGTGCCCTCGATCGAGAGCCAACGCGGCCGCCAAGCGCGTCGCCAGGCTGGGATTCAAATCATAGCCACTGATCAAAAGCTCTTTACGAGCCGAGTCCGACTTCGACGGGTCAAGTAGCTTGAGCCCTAGCATAAGGGCCGGACTTTGAGCGCTCTCTGGCCCCATTCCTCGCTGATAGGCGTCCATACGAACGACATCAGACGCCCCCACAAGTCCCATGCGACGGGAGCGCGTAACCATACCATTAAAAACATACTCTCTTCGCCGGGGGGAATCCGCCTCGCGAAAGGCTTTTTCCAACACACCTTGAACGAGCGGATCATCCGACATGACCCAACGCGTCATTTGGGCCTGCTCCTTTTGGCCCACCATCACGACTGCCTCATTTGCAGGGGCGCTTATCGAGTCTCGGTTCAACAATATCACCGCTAGAAACGCGAGCGCGGCTATGTTCAGGCCAGTCAATACGAATACCACTCGACGTTTCTTTTGAGCGGCTGCGACGTGCGCTGTTTGCTTTATCTGTTTTTCAGGGGCCTTTCCAATTCCAGAGGATTGCTTGCGCCCACCCGCCGACTGCGTCTCGGCCGGGACAACGGGCTTTTGCATCAGCGATCTTTCCTTCACTTCACTATGAGCGGTAACTTTTACTGAGGACTCAGAAGCGGCTTCTTGGTCTCTCCCACCGATGACCTTATCACTCTCGACTCCGCCCACGGCGCCCACTACCTCTACCGGAATCGCTTTTTTCTCCTCGGAGAGTCGAGCCGTTAACGCCTCCGCCTTCAAGCGGAGGTCACTCATGATATTCTCTGATGTCGGTCGTCGGATGCGATTCTTCTTGCTGTTCGTGGAAGAGGTGCGATTGACGCCTGCCATAGCCGTCAATTTTTCACCGATCTTGCAGAGATCTCGCATATCCGTGGGTTCATCTACGTCGGCATCGCTACCGGCCGTAGAGGAACCCGGCTCACTGCTTTCAGCACTTCCATCATGTGTGACCCCGTTATCAAACCGAGGTACGCCCAAGGGAGCGAGCAGCACCACATCCCCGGTTCTTGTTACCACGAATGAGGACGGGCTCAGGTCTCCACACGTCACTCCGAGCTCATGCAATCTCTCCACTAAATTAACGCACAAAGAGTATCGCCTATCGCGCTCGGCGGCGTCAGCGCTCGGATCATCGAGCCGAACTCGGCTCACATGCTTGACCACGGCGTAACCATATCGCTCAGAGTCTACCCCGAACTGGAGAATTGGCGCGACGAATCGAAAACCCCGAAGCTTGGCCAATCGGGCGCAGAACCGGTCTATATCCGTCACCGCTATTGGACGGCGAGTGACCCACACAATCTCGGGATCCGCCTTCGAAGAAGTGGACACTCTAAACGCTTCGGCGGCAGGCGTTTCGCTCAACTTCTCGGCGCACGGGAATGCTTCCGCGACTCTTCCTGGTAACACCAAAAATCCTTTGGACTCCGTCGCCATACAAGAGCATTCCAATAAAACTATCGAGTCGCGAGACTCCACACTCCCACTTGCTGCACAGGCACGCTTGGGTCGAGTTCCTCAAAAGTTGTTACGAACAAAGGATGAGTATACATCCGCACGAGCGAGAGAACCTTCTCCTTAATTTCCTGCGAGCACAGCAAGGCTATTGGTAAAACCCCATTCTCTAGGGATGGTCGCAACACCACAGAGAGTCCGTTGTGCAAAGCCGACAAGTCCGTGTCATCCAACGCGAGTGGAAGCGAACGGCCACCAAAATCGGCGTCAGCCAAGAGCTGCTCCACTTCTGGAGCTATCGAGACTACGTGCAAACTTTTGCCTGCCCCGATAAAGCGCCGCAAAACCTGTCGTCGTCTATTACTTCGCAAATGGTGCACCACTTCGGATATGTCCACCGCGCTGTCGCCACCCATCGAGATATTTTGAGACACGCAATATGACGAAACTCCCTCAATAATTCCCCTAAAATCTCGGATGCTCACTCCTTGGCGAACAAGCTCATTGAGAAGCTCAGCGATCTTTGGAATTGGCAAGAAATCTTTCCCGAACCCCTCTTCGATCAATCCGGGATGTCTCTTTTCGACCGCTCGCAACATTGAGTGAACGTCTGTTACCGACAAGAACTCTTCTGGATGCCTCAAGCAGAAGCTCGCGACCCGTAAAGCGACGTACTCAAAAAAGTCCCGAGCCCTAAACCCTGCCGCCTCCACTATCGCTCTGGCTCGAGGGGATGCCGCTGTCCAAAATACTCGGTGGCCTGACACCGGATGCTCTTCTTCCCTAACAACGGTTAACCCTAAGATACGCGCCTGAGAGCTCGAGATCTCCATGAAGGCCCCATCAGCCACCACTCCTCCGGAGAGCATTTCCACCCCGCCCCTGCTCACGCGAAACGCGCCTGATGGAAGCCTGTCGCTCATCCGAACACTGATTTCGGGCAAAGATATTCCCACATCGTTGTAGAACTCTTCCTTGAACGAGGACCACGCCGCAAGATGTTTAGAGGCACTCGACCGATAGAGTCGAAAAAGAGTGACACGATCAAGCTCAATAACGAGCGAGTCGTCATACGCGTCTACCTCTCCAGCTCCGCCTACCCCTTGCGATATTACGGAGCCCCGGCGGAATTCGGCGGAGGGCATTGAACTGCTCGGCATTTCACGTTCCTTTCGGATCAGCCACACGCCAGCCCCGGCAGCGATGCCCGAAACCAAAACGAAAGGAAACGCTGGAATCCCTGGAAGAGCCGCGAACACCAGAAGGATTACAGCGGTCACCACGAGAGTTGTCGGCTGTGAGAAGAGCTGAGTTCGGAGGTCCATTCCAAGACTGGTCGAGTCTGACGAGGAAACCCTCGTGACAATAATCCCCGCGCAGATCGAAGTAAGGAGACTCGGTATTTGGGTTACAAGGCCGTCACCAACCGTGAGGACAGTGTAGGTTTGAATCGCGTCTTGAACACCGAGTCCCGACGCTATCCCCATGTAAACGCCGCCCACAATATTTACTATGATAATGAAGAATCCGGCGACCGCGTCTCCCTGGACGAATTTCATGGCTCCATCCATAGAACCATAAAGCTGAGACTCAAGGCGAAGGTTGTCGCGTTTTTTTCTCGCATCATCGGCGGAAATCACACCCGCCCGCGCGTCGTTATCAATAACCAGCTGCCGCCCCGGCAAAGAGTCGAGGAAGAACCGAGCCGCGACTTCGGAAACGCGAGTGGCTCCCTTCGCGATTACAATGAAATTCACGACAGTGACGATGGAGAAGATGATGACACCAACGACCACCTCGCCACGAATGAGAAACGTTCCAAATGCCTCAATTACCCGTCCAGCGTCCCCTTGGCTTAGAATGAGCCGCGAAGACGCGACGTTCAGGCCCAGTCTAAATAACGTGCTTAAAAGCAAAACGGTTGGGAACGTATAGAGCGTGGCTGAATTTGAGACATAGAGCCCCACCAAGAGGAGCAAGATTGAAAATGAAATATTTACCACTAAAAGAAGATCGAGCAACGGCGTGGGAAGAGGCACGATGAGCATGGCGGCGATAGCCACGACAAACGCGAGCAGAACAACCTCTGAGTATCGAATGCGGCGAAACATTTCCTTTCAGGCCCTCACCTACTACTCTATCCACCCATTCCCTTAGTCATGCTTGTACCAAAGCCGACCAACAAAATGATAATAAACCCTAAAAACACCAGCCCCACCGGAGCGGTAGCGATAAGCTCAAGTTTTTTTATCTTCTCCTCCACCCGAGTTTCTCGAGCTGAGGAAACCGCCTCAGAAAGGTCTTGCAGCTGCTTTGAGATCTCACCACCATACCTCGCGACCTGCGCGAGGGCTTTGAAAGAGTGCTGAATGTCGTTATTTCCCGACAGCCGCCCCACCTCTTGCAGAGCGTCCTGCAAGCTAACGCCTGATTTTATGAAAAACTGCGCGTATCGAAGAAGTTCGGTGACCGGATTATGCGTATCGCGCTCGTCCGCCATCTCTACGACACGAGCCAAACAAGGTCCAATATCGAGCGAGCTACTTACACCGATCGAGACCTGCTCTATCACCAGAGGTAGATAGAACATGATGTCTTCGTCTCGTCGCTTTCGCTTCTTCTCCAGGGTTTTCTTAGGTATCAGGGTCCCAAGAATCACGGCCCCCAATGGCATCAGCAACAAGTGTTGGGGCCGACCTGTGAACGTGGCTAGCAATAGAGCAACGACAGCGAGACAAACTGGCAACAAAATCTGCAATCGGCGAAAGTCCTGCTTTTGCTTATCCGAGAATAGGCCAGCGTAGAACATCAATTCTTCATACGAGGGATCCCCTGATTTTCTGGGGGATTTTTTTTGAGTCTCGTCTATCGGCAGTCCGATGTCGTCGACCTCTTCGAGACTCGCCGGAGGGGCGCTATCCTCCAAGTCCAGCCGTTGTTGCATCAACCCGCGCAAATTTTCTCGCCGTGACGTGGAGCGGATATAGCGATAGCCGAAAGCGAATACCATCACTACGGCAACCACGGTGGCTGGTATGATCATCCAAATATCCATAACGCCTTACACTCGAATGTTTGTCACTTGGCGAACCCAATACATTCCCGTCAAGATGAGCGCCAAACCGACTTGAGCTACCTTTTTCGCTCCGGGGTCTGTCCATGTTACAGTCACGCAGTCGGGCCACGCGAAGTACAAATACAACTCCAGCGAACTCAGGATTCCCAAGATAAAAAGGATAGAGCCCCGTTGAAGTCCGACAGCCGCGTTAGCGGAACTTCGGAAGTATTGTCGTTTTCGAACCTGACGAGCCAATCGATCCAAGGTATCGGAGAGGTTTCCTCCGACACGCCGACTTAACGTGAGCGCCTGAACAAATAGTTCGATCTCGGGATGGTTAATATCTTCCCCAAAAGAACCAATAGAACGCTCCTCACTTACTCCGAGGCGCAAACGCTCTAACATTAGCTCCACCTCCTTCCGAACAAGAGAAGAGTCCTCAAGATTGGTCGCGGCAGCCTCAAGCCCCTGGATTGGATTGAGGCCCGTCTTGAGCATTCCAACTAAGGAGAGCAAGAACGCGGGATAGTCCTTATCGAATTTATCGACTCGTTGCTTGATGCGTCTATTAATAAGCCAGTTAACAAATAGGGGGCCTGCCATCAGAGACATGGCCTGAATCACGGACTCAAATAGTTGACTCGTTACAATGACGGCGGCGCTCGTCACCCCAAAAATCGCCAGGGATACCATATAAGGAGGTACGTGGGAGAGTTGTGCGTATTTGAGTCGCTTTTGGAGCGTCAGCTTATTATCGAAACTTTTAAGGGTATTATCGGCCTCGTTATCCTCGCTGTCCTTAGTCTCGGACTCGTCCGATCGCGCCTCCTCTAACTCTAGCCGGGCCTCGTGAATACTTCGATGCGTCGCCGCCATTTCGCGGATACTCTGCCGCATCGCGACCTCAGCGGAACCGGAGATCCCAAGAATATCCCGGCCTAGGTATACAATAAGCCCGACTGTACCAAGCGTAAGCAGCAGTATGGGCAAAGCAGCCATCTATCGTTTTCCTCCCAGAGGTGAGCTTGGCTTTACTTGCGCGCCGAAGGTTATCTCTTGAGGAGACTCTCCGAGATGTATGCCATCCGCCTTCAGCTGCTCATCGAAATTGCTGGTCCAAGAGTCAACTCGCCACACCGGTCGAGCCCCCTGCTTCATCAGTGTGAACATTGGTCGGATTTGAATGGTACCTTCGACGAAATGCCCAACCTCTATGATTTCGGCGATGCGCGGCTTACCCGTCGATTTTTCTCGGATGAGCCACACCACACAGTCAACCGCGAGGGCGATCTGTTGTCGAATAATGTCTATCGCGACAGATTTTTGCGCTCGCCCAAGGAGGCTCTCTAGTCGTACAAGAGTTTCACGAGCGTTTCGCGCGTGGATTGTCGACATTCCGACGTGACCAGTTTGCGCGCTCTCAAGAAACGCCTCAGCCGCGAATGGAGTTCTCATCTCTCCCAGGATTACCCGAGTGGGGGTCATTCGCAGAGTAGTTTTAATGTGCTCTTGTAGAGTAACCTCGCCGACACCTTCCGCGTTAGCCGGTCGCGATACGAGAGACCGGAAGAACGGGTGGCTAAAATTCAACTCCGGAGTATCCTCTACCGCGACGATGGATTCGTCCGGTCCGAATTGGGTCGCAAGACATTTAATGAGGGTGGTCTTTCCAGTTCCGGTCTCGCCCGCGATCATCATGGTCGCCAATCCGCTACGCACGAGACACGCTAGGTAATTTACGATCAGCGGCGGCGCCACTTGATAGGATACGATATTCTCGAGAGCCACCTCCGACATTCGGGGAACTCGAATACAGAGGAGTGGTCCACGTTGACCGCATACACTTTCGTGCACCGCGCAAATTCGTGTCCCATTCGGGAACGAAGCGTCTACAGTGTGCTGTTGCGTCGTCAATGATTTTCCCAAGCGAAGCAACAACCGATCAAGAAAGGTCACATAGGCTTGATGATTCGGCCAGCTTAATCCAGTCGCCTCACTTACCTTACCACGTTGTAGTACGACCGATTTGTAATCATAGACGTGAATGTCTGTGACTTCTCGGTTGTCGACGAGCGGCTGTAGCACTCCCCATCCGATCAGGTCCTTCTGCAAAGAGATGATGATATTCGCTCTCTCGATATCATCAATGTTCTCTCCACGTTTCTTGAGAACTTTATCCACAGCTTGAGCGATGACACGCTCAGTGGTCGCCTGATTTGTCATTTGCTGCTGCAGCGCTGGGTCGCTACCAAGCTCTCGACGCACCTCTCGCATCACCGTGGACGCCGCTGGAGAGAGTTCTCCGCTTTTGGCGACTTGCGCTCGAGGCACGGGCTTAGTCACCTCCGCCTGCTTCTGTGTCATTTCGCCCGGCTGCCGGACCAACGGAGCTTGCTCCGAGCCGGGGTCCGGCGATGGAAGAGCGTCGTGCTTTTGAGTGAGTTCCTGTATGACAGCACGAGACGGCAACCTGGTCTGGGTGCCACGGGTGGAGAAGAGCCCTAACAAGCCCTCTTTATTGTCTTTGTCCGAACCAGACATTCCTCTGCCCCCTTAGATAGGTGTTCCCAGTTGGACAATCGGCCTGATTACGTTTCCGGATAAGAGATTTGCGCTAAAAAGGGCGTAAAATAACAGTGGTTTAAGAACTAAGTCGTGGGATTGGCGGCCTGATAATAGGTCAAGGGCTCCTCAAACACTAGGCTGACCACAAAGTTTCGATTCAGTGAGCCAACAGTATCGTGAACGTGCGGGATACCCCCCCCCAACAACACGTTTTAGTCCTTTGTATCGAGAGATTCCTGAGGAACCAGTTTTCCGTCGATTATGGCGAAAACCCGGCTCCCAACTTTAACGGTGCCTTCGCGCCCCGGAACAGGCGTCCCTTGGCGGGATGGGATGCCAAAAACAGCGTCTATCGAGACGGTGGTGCTCTCAGCAGACTCAACCGTCTCCTCGTCACCTCGCAAGGAGAGGCTCATCTGACCAGCGGTAGAAGCGAGCTGAATCTTAGCGGCCTCCTCCACAGTTACCATGATGGTAATAGTCGTAATATCACCTTTCCCTTTCGCCGCGGCTATCTGCCCTGCCGACAACACCTTAGCGTTCTGCACGACCATCGTGATGACCGGTTTTCCATTCAGCTGGGACGCTAACATTACGTCAACCTTCGCTCCCGCTCGTACCCAGCCTTCGACATTCGACACATCATCGACCGCTATGGATACCGCCCGAAATCCATCGGGAATATTTGCCTGTATTTCATTGATGGGAGCCTTCGATGTCATGTACTCCGCAAGGAGGGGCTGTCCAGCGGCGATAAATGAAGCAGCATAGGCCCCTCGAAGTTTGTCGAAGGATGTAATCAAAGTGGTAGTTCCGACAGCAATGGCGCGGGTTTCTTTGCGAAATTTCGACGGGTCAAGAGCAGCTCCCGCTTCTATCTTCTCTGCCGCCACGAGGCAGTCAACCATGTTGATAGAGGGAGGCGCGGGTGTCGGCACGACTTGCGGCTCGATCAAGGGGGGCTCTGAACGCAAAAGAAGTGCAGAGGCGCCAATAACGAGTACGAGAAAAGAACCTAGAGCTACTATCGTCGGTGAAATGGACGATTTTGATCGCACTGTCGTTCGGCTGTTTCGTGCCGTTGGCATGCGCTTCCTTTACATTTGTTACGCACGAGGCGTAACGGGTTCCGACCGAACGAGTCCTGGCACTCTATTTGATGGTATTGCTGAAATTGGTGAGCTTTGTGGTGATGCCTACACCCATGCTTTTTGTCGCCGCTAGCGTCAATAGTGCCAAAAAGGCGATTAGAATCGCGTATTCCACTATGGAATTGCCCTTTTCGGTTCGCTCTTTATCACTCGCGGTTAACAAAACCCAATATCCTTCAACAAACCAGGTGTCGAAGCTTGCCTCGACACCTACGTACGGTTTGGAAATTAACGAATCAGTCGCTAACTTCTTATTTGATAGCGGTGTTAATAGCGGTGAACTGATTGTTCACCTTAGTTCCCAAGGCGCCTACCGCAGAAATCGCGACAACCGCAATCAAGGCCACCAGGAGAGCGTACTCCACGAGGGACGCGCCCTTCTCTTGACTGTGTTGGGCTTCAGCTACTTTATTATTTACATTGTCCATTGTATCTCCGTATAACTCAGTGGGTAACTTATTATTTGAGCTGGCCCTGAATCGCATTGAACTGAGAGCTCACCTTAGTTCCCAAAGTGCCCACAGCGGTAATTGCCACAACCGCGATCAACGCGACCAACAGAGCGTACTCCACGAGGGATGCGCCCTTCTCGTTTAGGCCCTTAACGTCAATTTTTTGACTATCTATATAATCCATGTTGTCTCCGTTATTAAAAAACCATTTCGACTCTTTGTCGTCTCCCCCACAAGACCAACTTCGCTGGTAGAGGCGTTTAACAAGATTCGCAAATCCCCAGTAAATGTTAACTGGGCGATCAGGTCGGCACAAGAACATTTTTCATCCCCTCAACCTCACAACCTACGTAGTCAGTAAATCCCCTAGCTGTGCGCTCCCTCAGACTTCTTAGAAAAGATCCGCTGAAACCAACGGGGAGCTGACATTGAGGTCTTCTCGCCTGACTCATCAAGCGCACCCCCAGCATTGTCAATCGAACCGGTACTCACATCCCCCAGCAGCCCCAACTCTCGCGATATTTGCTCTAATACCTGCCGAATTTGCTTATTGCCCATACTGTAAAGGGTCTTTCCTCTGCCCGGCCAAAGTGACGCTTTGGGATCTCGAGGGATTGCTGGCAGACGCCACGGCGCCGATCCAAGCTTGTGCGCGGGCTCCAGCTCCGCGGCCATCTCCTGGACACTCATGAGGGCGCCCGAGGCCGGATTAACGACGAAGGTTATGCGCTCTGGATTTCCCACAACAGACTTCACAAACGAGAGAAAGCGATCGAGGGCCGTCAATCCCAAAACGGTGTCATCAATAACGACAAGCACCGCGTCGGCGATGCGAACAAGAGCGCCAGTCGCGGGCCCAAGTCGACCAGCGGTATCGATGAGAACAACATCATTATCCGCTCGAGAAACTTCGGCGATTCGCTGCGCGATGGCCATTCCGTCCGTGTGGCACACGAGGTCCATAGCGTCAGCGAACCGTTCGGGGGTCGTGAGCAACCCAACGTCCTGACCAATCGGAATGAGCGCGTTGCGCAGCGTATCTCGATCTATTTCCTGCGCACCAGTCATCCACGCGCTCACAACTTTTTCCTCGGGGCCGTACGCGTTGAGCCCTCGACTCAAGTCTCGAGTTTCGACATCCAGATCCCACAGCATCGTACGGCGACCATACTCACTGCACACATCGGCGAGCGCCGCGGCGATCGAAGTCGCGCCAACTCCCCCTTTCGCGTGCGTCACCACAACGATCTTCCCTTCATGAGTCCTACCGTCTCGACGAAACTCGGTGTTAATCGCCACCAACTCCTGAAGGAAGTCCAGCGGAGTCGCGCTGTCGGGGAATACCTTTCGAACTCCTGCGGAATGCGCGAGTCGAAACGCTCCTCCACCGTAGGCACTGTCCGATACAAACATGATCATTTGAGCCCATGGCGCAAGCGAGCTCGCCTGCCGCGCTATCGCGATTGCGGTATCTCCAAGGCCAGATCCGACGACGATAACATCGACATCGGCAACTCGTTGGGCAAAGTCTTTATCGCTTGCCAATTTAACCTTAAGGTCAAGCATCTCCAAATCGCCCCGACTAAACGACTTTATTCGTTTAGCGCAGAGCGCCTGAGCTTCGGTCGTCTTATCTACTATGAGCAATTTCATGACACTTTTCTTTTAAAAATGAAGTTTCGCTAGCAATGACGGAGCAAACAGTTTCAAAAACATAAAGCCACACCCTATCCCTACCGCAGCCGCTATTCCCAACGCGAGCATGTCGCCAAAAATCGCCTTAGTACCCGAATTCTGTCGGGGGCGACCTTGATGTCGCTTGTCGCGATATCCGTGACGAGTTGGTAGCCCAGAAGGACTTCTCCACGACTCGGATACTACATCACCAGCGGAACCAAGTGTCGGTCTCGATGGGCCACTCGAAGGTCGTGACTCCATGTCTGTTTCCACCGCGTAATCCACAAACGAGGCGCTCAAAATTTCAGTCGCTGGGGACGTCACGTCCTCGACAACTCGCCTCTCCGAAATATCGAAATCCGCGATATCATCGTCTGGCATGGAGTTTCGTCGCGCTTTCTCGCTTCCGCCGGCGACCATTACTTCCGCGGAGCGAACGGCGCTATTCACTCGACCACTCTTTCCACTGTTTTTCGGCTCCACCGAGCCGGCGGCTTTCTGCGTAGGCTCTTCCTCGAACTTAAAGACCGGTCCCTTACGCTGGGACTGCCCTAATTGATTCGGCACAACAGCAGCTCCACCCGAGGCGCCCGCGATACCCAATTTAGCCGCGAGAGTTTGCAGGTCGTAAAACATTTCAATCGACGCCTGATACCTGTTCTCCGGATCTCGCTGCATAGCTTTCAAAATTATCGCGTCCAACTCAGCAGGACAGTCAGGTCGCAGCTTGCTTGGTGGCTCAGGATCGGTCTTAAGGCGCTTCGTCATGGTGGCGTAAACGCTTTCTCCACGAAACGGAGGCTCTCCAGTAACCATTTCGTACGCAAGTATACCGAGGGCGTATATATCCGACCTCCAATCAACCTGCGATTTCAGCATGTACTCGGGAGCGACATAATCAATGGTACCGACCACCCCGCCGTGCTCGGTGAGCTTTGGACCGTGCCTGTTCCGAGCAATTCCGAAATCCGCGATTTTAACATTCCCTTCTTTAGTAAGTAGGATGTTCTCAGGCTTTAAATCTCGATGAACTATGTCGGCGTCATGAATAGCTTGGCATCCTGCCGCCATCTGCGCCAACAGACGGACAATTTCGGCGATCGGCATTCGCTCATCACTCGACAACCTCTCCGCTAAATCACCACCCCCCACATACTCCATGGTATAGGCGACCAGATCTCTATCGGTGAGATACTCGTACGCGCGAACCACATTAGGATGGGAAACTCCATACGACGCTAAGATCTCGTTTTTGAAGCGCGCTGAGGACACTTTGTCCTCAGCCACCTCAGGAAACAGAACCTTTACCGCGACTATCTGCCCTTGAAGCTCTCGATGCCGGCAAGCGTACACCAGTCCCATGCTGCCTTTGCCGAGGCATTTGACTACCTCATACTTTCCTCCTAGCACCGTACCGGGCTGGAGAGTAATCGAATGTTCTTCCGACATGCTCATGAATTACCTTGGCGCTTACGCCTCATCGACACCTAACAAGCACACGTGAAATTTTCTCTCTCCGAAGAAAATTATGTCGCCATGAGAAGCGTTCGCCTTATCACCTGAGAGAAACTCCTCCCCTTCCCCATTTGCGCGACGAATCCGCGTACCCGCCTCAGAGAGCTGATCGAGAACTTGCAACACACTGCCCTCCGAGACTCTCATGATCGCGTGCATAGGCGACACTGAAGCATCTGGAATGAGCAAACAACTACCGGACGCCTCTTTGTTACAAGAGATAATCAATCGCCCCGGTCGTAGCTCTACATATGAGCCGTTCGGATTGTGATCAAAAGATATAAGAAACCCTATCAAACGCCCCTCGCTCTTCCAAAAGATCTGTTCATGCGATGATGTCATAGCGACCTCCTTTTTGGGCTCACGACTCTCGAAAGTTTCTTTTACGGGCACCGGGACCTCCGATACCGCCGGCACCTCCTCATGCTGGACAGGAGTCGGCGCGACAAAAGCGCTCGGGCGCACAATCCTACCTACCGATACCGCCGCGGCCTTGGGAGGCTCCGGCTCACTGGCCCCGACGACATCCTCTTGAAAATCAAACGGATCACTATCCTCCGCTTGAGCCACCACCTCTGATTCGTTCGTCGGAGGCAACATAGCTTCGAGAGGCAAATCAAAGACATCATCAAGCGCCTCCATCGCGGTCGCGGACTCCGATGGCTGCTCCTCTTGTACATTCAGGTCCACGTATGGATCTTCGTAGGGCTCAACCGCTTGGAATGAGTCCGCCTCCTCTGGCTCGTCCTTTTCCCCACCAGGAAACGCATCCAACAAGGAATCTTCGATTCGTCGTCGAGCCTCTACATCCCCACTAGCTTTAGCCTCTCGGAGAGCCTTAAGGTCGGAACGAATTTGATGGGAGCGTCCGCCATCCACAACCATGGTGCGATTACGCGCTCGATTTGCCTGAGAGCTATCACCATCGTCAGATAGTCTGAACAATCCTTTTTGAGAGCGGTTTTTATCTTCCATACTTTTAATACCTAGCTTTGCTTACTCTCGATAAACAGAAAGGCGGCGGCCGCTACACACGCGAAGATGACGCTCAACATCGAAACACACGCGATATGCAGAACAAAGGGCCACGGAGGCCTGTTAGCCGCGACGCGCTGACGCGTACGGGTCTTTAGCACTTGATCCCAGTCGGCCGGAGGCTCTCGCGAGACGACTCCATCGACCGGAATTATCATCACTGAGATGTTGTCGAATCCTCCCCGCGCGTTTGCCAACTCAACGAGCTTTTGACATGCTTCGTTTGGCGGGAAGAAGGTCACCATACTGGCGATCTCCTCGTCAGATACGAGTCCATACAAGCCATCTGAGCAGAGGAGCAGAATATCACTGTCCTGCCCGGCTCGAAGCGGCGACCGCCACAAGCGTTGCGCCGGAACGGAAAGCTCAACCTTCGTTCCCAGGCAATGCGTTAAAAGGTGAGCGTCGGGATGAGAGAGCGCCTCTTCTGGTTCAATTTGCCCCGCGTCAACCATTCTTTGCACGACGGTGTCGTCGACAGTGAGCTGTGAAATCTTCCCGTCGTGGATACAATACGCTCGAGAATCCCCAACGTGGGAAACGACCATCTCGATTCCGTCGATCATCGTGGCCACGACGGTAGTCCCCATGGATATAAATTTCTGGTTTTGCCTGCGCAGCACAACCGCTCGATTCCCCTCGTCGATCGCGCCTTGGAGGATTGCGCCGGGATCGGCGCATTCATGCCCATCGATGAAGCGCTTCATGGCGTCAAGAGCAAGCTGCGCGGCAAACTCGCCGCCAGCGACTCCTCCCATCCCATCAAGCAGAATCCAAGCCGTCCCCGAGCGGCTTGCAATAACAGCAACTCGATCCTCATTCACCTCTCGCTCTCGACCAACGTCGGACACGTTCGCGTCGCCCCATAACGAATGAGGCGCGTTTTTAGAATTATGTGAGGTGCCTTCGAGAATCATCTTCAAACCTGAAAGAGCTCGGGCGACTTGAAGAACATCGGCCGGCCCAATCTCGCGCAGTCATGGCGTCGCGATCGGCTATACCGTCCAAATTCCCCTAAGCTCCCAAAGGTTGGGTCGGCAGGATCCCTCTCAAGCTAAATAGTTTGATTTTCCCGTTTTTTGTGAATTTATAAGAAAAACCACCAGCGCAAACATTCCAATGAGTTGCGGCTCCTCTCATCATTTTCAAAACTCCATTCCACGCGAATCTCGGTCCCGAAAAGGCGCGCGACCTAAGTGAAACATGGAGGGAGCTGCCTCCGTTCAAGGGCAAGCCCGGAAACCCATCGCGTTAGCCCATCGAGAAGCCACGCCGTGAAACTCATGCTAGCTTCACGTTGGGCTACTTTGCAGGCAAAGCGGCCACCACCACGCCCGCAACCTGTCGAATAAAGACCCTCTTTCTAAACAAGCTCATCTCTATTCTTTCGAATATATTTGTCGAAGCGTACACTTATGGCAGGTATTCGTTGCCCTGTGGGCAAGCTCACTCTATAACGCTGTCGGGAGCCATATCGGACCAAGCCCGGCAAATGATGCGGTGTGGATCCCCCAACGAACATACGGACGTACGCCTAATCGTGACCAATAGATTCCAACCAAACCTGATTCTCTACTTGCTCGCCGTTGCCGCAGTGGTTTTGCTGGCGCCCTATGTAGGCGTTCATATCGCGACCACCCGCCCCACACCGCACCGAGAAGACAAGCCATTGGCGGCATTGAAAGAATCTTCCGAAGCTGAGAGTACGAACTCAGCGGAGGGCGACACAACTGCGGAACCGTCAGCAACTTCGCGCGGAGAGGGCTTGGCTGAGATTGAGCAACTGTTAGGACATAAATAGAGAGATCGAGTCATGGTAACACTAAGCAAAATCTACACTCGTACCGGAGATGATGGAACCACTGGCCTCGTAGGAGGAACGCGCGTAAAAAAAACGGCTGCACGGGTGCAGGCCTATGGAGACCTTGATGAACTTAACGCTCATATCGGCCTATGCGTTACCCTCGCCTCGCAAAAGGGCATCACGGCAATCGCTAGCAACCTTTCAATCATCCAAAATGAATTGTTCGATCTCGGATCGGAACTTGCCTGCCCTCAAGGAATCGCCGGCCCAGGAATTCCCTCCACGTCCCCCGAACAGGTCACGAAACTAGAGGAGCTTATAGACGTGCTCAACAAGGATCTTCCCGCCCTCAACTCGTTTGTGCTCCCTGGCGGCTCTTTACTCAACGCTCATTTGCACATCGCTCGTACGATATGCAGACGAGCCGAGCGTTCAATTCTATCCCTCCATGAGGACGAAAGCGTACCTGAGGCGACCAGACATTACATAAACCGATTGAGCGATCTGTTATTCGTTATGAGTCGGGCGGCGTCTACACACGAGGGAATTAAGGAGTATTTGTGGGTGCCTGGTGGAACGAGGCAACCTGCTCGGCAACAGTAGACAATCGAGGCTGGGACATTACACCAACGCCGTGTTCAAAAACGAGACTCCCACCGAGGCCACCCGAAATGATGGCGAGCGCGAATTGAAGCATGACCGTCAACGCGTAAAAAGCTCGCATCACAGTCTTTCCGTATACCGCGCGTGAAGAAACCAAGTAGAACACCGCCAGCGCGATTGAGTTAATAAGTAACAATCTGCCGAAGGCGTGATGGGAGCCCAGAGTATTAGCGATGTCTGGCGCAAGCTCTCGCAGAGGCGCGCTGGCTTGATATCCGGAAAGGAACGTCGCGAGCGTACTCGCTAACGACGAGAAAACAAGAAACTTGCGCACCGACTCAAGCCGCTCAGGACTCCCGCGAAACAAACAGAATAATTCCACGCAGACTAAGAGAGCGCCGCAAGAGAGGGGGAATCCACTAAGGGGCGGATGGAGCGGAATCATCGCGTTTCCTAAAAAGCTGGCCAGGTTGAGGCCGTGTCTACGCTCAGGATAGTAGCCCTACGCTGAGCGTTTGAGAAGGAGGAGCGTTACATCATCACGAATCAGACGTTCGCCCCGGAATTCGTCAAAGACGTCAAGAATAGAAAGGAGAATATCGCTACAGGAAGCCTCTGGATTCGAAGCAAGAAGCGCCTCGGAGAGGCGTTGCAAGCCAAAAGCGTCGCCAGACCTGTCCTGCGCTTCGGTGATACCATCCGTGAACATTAACACGGCGTCTCCGACTTCCAGCCGGTCTTCGACCAACGCGTATGTAGAGTCTTCAAAGAAACCCACGGCGAATCCGTCACCGAGAATCTGGGCTACCGTTTGCGATGAACGCCGAAGAAGCAATGCCGGTGGATGACCTGCTCTCGCCCATCGCAACGCTCCTGTGCTCGGATCGTACAAGCAACTCCCCATAGTCACGAATCGCCCCGATGGGATTTGTGGTGCCAACAACCTATTCATCTCTCCGAGCAGCTCATCCGGTTGCTCACGTGCCGCGGCGGTCATGGCGAGTTTGGCCATACTACCGATAAACGCCGCGGAGAGTCCGTGCCCTGATACGTCAGCAATCTGGAGAGAAACTTTTTTATCCGCGGTCTGCGAGGCGAAGTACCAGTCACCTCCCACCTCATCGAGAGGCTGATACGAAACCGCTAAGTCCACACGCGCATCTCTCGGTAGATTTCGCGGAAGGAGGCTCTGCTGAATGGAGCGAGCTTCATCTAATTCCTTTTTGAATCGTAGATTATTATCTCGCAACGAGGCGTTAATCTCGGCGAGCGATCCCTGCCGTTCATCAGTACCAGCTAACTTCCGAAGCCGGAGCATCATGGCAATGCGGCTCGCCAGGGTCCCCACGGTAAACGGCGCTTTAATAACTTCAACAGGCGAAGCGACTTCGCCGTTTTTGGTCGCCTCGAAATCTTCCTCGGAAATGCACACGATTGGCACGGAGCGAGTATTTTGTTGAGAATGAAAAAATGAACACAGCTCCCCGACGTCTCCCATGACTCGACCGTCAATGAGAATAAGATCGAGGCTGGTGTTTGACACGAAGTCAGGAAGAGAGATCTGATCAGTGGGCTCTATGACCGAATATCCCAGCTTCTGAAGCAGGGTCGGCAATGAATCGTTATCCCTTCCTAGGAAAAATATTGAATCCATGAATGCTTCCTTGAGGATAGCCTCTCAAGGCATCCCTCTATCCGAGAGGAAGAGTCGGCCGGAAGTAGGACAGACTGCAGATTTCGGCGCTCTTTCTACGAAAATCTCCGGTTCAAATGAGCTCTCGCCATTTCACAAAGAAAAGTCAGCTAGTTAGGTTATTTCTCGGGGAGTGCCCCCACTCGGAGGGGAACGAGGGAAACCTGATGATACCAAAGCCACATGTTGTCCAACTTCTTAAGAACCTCATCAGTCTTGTTTGTGGCGAACTCAAGATAGAGCGTTACCGGGGCTTCGAAATCAGCCTTGGTGAGCGGGAATGACACCTCCCCTTTCTTGCCATCTGGTGTGCGCGCGATCCTCACGATCTCAGTCGAGAATTGCTCGAATCCAGTTTGAGAGGCCACCGAAAAAGCCAAGGGACTAAACCCTCGGTAGTGGTAGTTAGGATCGCGCAACTCTAAGGCTATTCGTAGATTTTGCGAGACAGCTTCACAACCAATAACTTTCACTGATACCGCAGGCGGCGCATGAACAGCTCGATGTATATTGAACGCCATCACCAGTAAGGCAATCACAAATACCTTGGCACCCGCTTTAGGGGAGAGAAGATTAAACCAACTCGCTTTCCCCTGAGCCTCAAGAGTCTCGAGTCGTTCTCGACGGTACGGGCCCAACCCGGCATCCCGCCACTCAGAATCTCCGAGGGTGCGCAATCCAACTCCCAAACCCGTGTAAATGCTCAGAAGCCAGAAGAGCCCCTCCGTTGCCGCGCCCACCGCAGCCCACTCAATCGATCGACCATCGGGAGAAGGAATCGCGACGATCCAAGTGACCAAAGAGGCAATCGCTATTGGCGCCATTAAGGAGCGCAGGGCGCCCCCTATATCCCTCCGGCTCAATTCTAGGGTAGTTGAAATTCCTTGACGTAGCGAAACGCCAAGCAATCCGTAAGAAACAAAATAGAAATAAAAACGGAACCACCAATAGATACCTAAAATAAGAAGCACTACGATGGGAAAGGAGACGGCTGATGTGAGCTCTATCAAGAACAGCGGCATCATCAACGCCCCCCACACGAGAAATCCCGCTACTACCATGCGGAGGGTCAGCATAAAGGACCGCACGCTGCTCTTGCACTCTCGACCTAAAATACGTCTCCACCGCGCGACAACGAACGCAAGCACGCCAAGCTGCGACAGCCACTTCACAGCCTCGAGCCCCCAACTTTGAGTACGAGACAGCGGATCCAGCACCGTTTCGGCCACTCCGCCAAACGAAGCAAGCATCAAGAGAGGAACGAACAACCCCACGTCTCTTCGCAGCATGCCAGCCGCAAGGGCGAAGGCGTCATGCGCGCGCGTTCGAACTGGAATGGTATATTCTGAATTTAGGGCACTCATTAAAAAAGCCTATGCGCTCGCCACAATCAATGAGCCATCGTAGAACAACCACAACAACCACTCAATCAGCAGTTCGGGAAGCAGTCATCGATCTACAGTTTCACTCACTTGGGTGGGTCGTAATTGCGACGGGAAAGGAAGTCTCCATGTGGAAGGGACCTCCTCTCCCACCTTCACATACAGTATCTCCGACGGGGCATAGTAGAAGTCCTTGGCGGAGCGTAATTCGAAAAATGGTAAAGAGGCTTTCGCTGGACCGTGAAGCACGGAACCATCATTGGCGTAGGTACTCTCAGAGTACGAGGAACCCCAGCGTGGAGCTTCCGGAGCTTCAATCCGGAACAGCGCCGAAAGGTCGTACGTACAAGCCGTACTCATGGCCGAAAAGCCTTTACCGTCAAACCGAAGAAGGATTTTTTGTTCAGTGAGGTGGGTTTCAGGCTGCCGAGCAAGCTCATCTATGGGACCGAGCCGAAGCATTCCTGGCGGTCGAGTCTGCCCCCTATCTCGGCACCCCGTTACTATAACGAGGCTGAAGAAGAGGACGGCTAATGCTCGACAAGAGCGGAGTCGCGCGCCCTCGTTGGGCCTTTTCCCTTGCGAAGCTGAGCAGATTATTGAAGCCAAGGAAGCTCGTCTTCAAGGTTCTTGAGGACATCCCTCAGTCCGATTCCAGACGGAGCGATAACAACACCGCCATCAACCTGGCGAGCTATCTTCCCCAAAAACTTCTCCTGATCAACATCCGACTCCGCCACCTTAACCTTCTTCACGCGGTCGGCACCGATGAGTTCGAGATCTTCTTCAAGAGTGTCTTTCTCGTGCGAGAGGATCACAAGCCGATGGCCGTTGATGCACACGAGAGCTGGCTTTTTACCTGTGTAGGGAACGAAGAAATTCTCCATAACTATCCCAAGGTTAATCACGACCGAGGCACTTTTCAACG
Source organism: Deltaproteobacteria bacterium (assembly GCA_947488865.1). Lineage (GTDB taxonomy): Bacteria > Bdellovibrionota_C > UBA2361 > UBA2361 > OMII01 > OMII01. Next base: position 22,428 of record CANLCB010000004.1, read on the forward strand.
GGTGAAAGGTAGCTTTTGGCCGGAATGTTTCCATGCTTGATATATTTGGCCAGGCAAGGCTTTTTCAAGCAATGATTCAGCTAACTGCCCGGCCTTGCATACCTTATTGAGGTCGATGCCCGTTTTAATCCCTAAAGAACCACATAAATAGACAACATCTTCCGTGGCAACATTTCCTGAGGCGCCAGGGGTAAACGGGCACCCCCCCATCCCCCCAACAGAGGTCTCAAAAATAGAAACCCCCTCCAACAACCCGGCGTACGTGTTCGTGATGCCCAACCCCCACGTATTGTGCAGATGGAGAGAAACAGAACACCCGAAAGACCGCAGCGCACGGATAGATTCTCGAACTACGCGAGGGTTAGCCACGCCGATAGTATCCGCCAAGCAAAGTTCTCGAAACTGGACTCCAAGCTTCGAGCACTCGTCAACATATCTGCGAACCACTCCCTCAACCTGGGTCGTGGTTATCTCTCCCTCAATTCCACACCCAAACGCCGTAGAGATCATTAACCCATGAAGCTCTTTTCCACTCTTTTTAAAAAGCTCAACCCATTCTGGAACTTCAGCCAACGACTGTTCTAGTGTCGTATTACTATTCGTTTTCAGAAACGAAGCGCTCGGAGACGTATACAGCCAACCCTTATTGCGTAGCGTTGAATGCTCTTCGGCACGCGCAAATCCTTTCTGATTCAGATAGAGAGCGGTAAATGCAACATCGTCTTTATGAGGCAACGCGGCCACCACCTCAGCGGCGTCCGCCATTGTGGGCACACGATCCGGTCTCACGAAGGAGGCAACTTCAATCTCTTGGAGCCCGGCGTCCACAAGCGCGTTAATCAAAGCGAGCTTTGACGTTGTAGGGACAACGACGGGATGGATTTGGAACCCCTCGCGAGGACCCACCTCACGAATAGTCACCTCTGAAGGGATATTATTTTCAACCATGAGAAAGCTTGCGGCGTATCCTAGAAACTACTCCCTCAGTGTACTCCACTTCTTCGGAATGCGTCACAGGTATTTGTTCACAAGACAGTTAGCTGTCTGACAGCACAGGGGCTCTACCAATCTCCTTGCGAGCGGCCCAGAGATAAAACAGTCCGGAACCGACCATCGCCACCGAAGATAGCTGAAGCGCGTACGCGAGGGCGGACCTTTGATCAAACGCCAATACACTCACCAGCACATCCGCGACCTGCCCAATAAGAATAGGACCTAGCGCGCCGCCGAAGAGCTGAATCGCGAAAATAGTTATACCCTGAGTGAACGCTTCTAGCCCGACGGGGGCTCGTCCAACCAACACCGAGTTTAATGGGGCCGTGCCAGCGAACAACGCGATCTGCGCGACGAAACAGCTCGCCAAAAAGAGTAGCGGCGAGTTCACCATGAACGCGGTCGATAAGAAGGGCACGCCCATGAGCGTGGTAACGCCGACAAAGAGTAAAAGTCCTCGAATCTGATTTGAGGATTTCGCCACCAACTTCGACGCCAATTGCCCACCGAACAGAGCGCCAACAAAGCCAGTGACCGCTAAGTTAATCCCGAAGTTTTGAGCCGCGGTCGCCTCGTCAACGCCAAGCCCTACAACGTGTCGCACGACAAACATAGCGATCCCGTTAAGGGCGAACGTATTGAGAATGTACCCTATAATAGAGAGGCGTAAGACTGGAGAACCAACAATCGCTTTAATCCCAGACAGGAATGAATACGACTCCGCTTTCTCGGACCGCTCTCCATCTTCAGCGGCGATTCGTGAGAACCCGAACGCTAAAAGCAGTCCAGGAACAACCGCGCCAATGAAAAGCGCTCGCCAGCCCCACGTCGCGGCGATATGGCCACCGGCCACGTACGCCAAGGCTGAGCCCACCGGAATAGCCACATAAAAGATCGAGAGCGCGGAATTAAGCGCTACCATGTCAGGAATGCGCCCCTTCAGATAGCTTGGAACTATCGCGCCGAAGCTCGCCTCTCCTACGCCAACTAAAGTTCTCGCGACGAAAAAGAGCCCAAAACTTTCGGCAATTCCACTTAATCCAGTACAGAGACTCCAACCGAGAAGTCCAACCGCCATCAGAACTCGGCGGTCAAATTTATCGCCCAAAAATCCAAAGAGTGGTGAGAAAACAACGTAGCCAAGAACGAAGGCGGATCCGAGCAGCCCCGATTGCTGATTCGACAGGGCGAACTCGCCCTTAAGCGTCGGCTCCACAGCCTGGACGATGTAACGATCGAAATAATTGAGAATGTTTACGAGGGTGAGGAACGCTAACAGCCGTAATGGCAACCGGCTCACGACCTACCTCTCTTCCGAATTCATTCCGCTAATAAATCTCATTTGCGCCGGAAAACGACTGATGAGAGAGGTGGCTATCTCATTCGCCTTTTGCTTTTCGGCGTCTGTTTGCGCGACGAGGCGCACAGCGTTACCAGCTTGAACAGCGGCGAATGTTCCACGCTCAGCAAGACCAGTAAGTTGATCACGAGCGAAAACAACATGAGACTGAGAATCGAGAAGCGATCGCGCTATCGCGAATGTTACTAACTCCGCCGACATCCGTTCAGGGGAATTCGGCTTACCAACCGTCTCCCACGAGACCTGCGCTAAAACAGCCTGAGCCTTATCGAACTCCTTGGTCTGAGCGAACATGAGCCCCTTGTACATGGAGGCCAACAAATTAAAAGGTTTTGGACCAACAAGCGCGTCCGTCATCAGCACGAGCTTATCTCGAAGAGAAGAGATCTCTTTCTGAGACTCGTCGATCTTCTTCTGAGTGTCCTCTTTTACCTTGGCGTCAGTCGCCGCATTCTTCTCTGTCTGAAGAGCGGCGAGCGCCCCCTCTTTGGCGACCAGCTCATCGTAGCTCGATTGAATCTCATTAAGGCTCTCCGTTGCCTCTGCCTTTTTTTGAGCCGCGATTGAGGTGTACTGATTGTAGCCGATCATGGACACAGCTACGGCGACCAACATCACAGCCACCACCTTCCAGTTCTTGGACATCCATCGGGCAAAGGGGTCGTTCTGAGCGGCCGCGGCAATAGCGGGATCTTCGAATATATTCTTATTCGCAAGGTTGCGAGACTCAGGAGCTTGTTTTGAAACTGGACTTACGGTCACGACACACACTCTCTCGAAGGGCGCGGATAGACGCGCGGTTACTCTTCTCCTTGGAGTTCGTAGCAGAGCGAGGGGTAAAAGTACAGGTGAAACCGGCCCGGAAGCCCCTACATCTTGTACTTGAAATCGTCAGGATCGAGCTGCTGGAGAATCTCTTCCCACTTGTCCTTATCTATGGCCTGGAAATCTTTTGAAGACTCCTCCTCAACCGACGCCTCGCCCTCATCTGGCGGCGGCTGCGGCTCTGTATGCGGAGGGGGTGTCGGTGGCATCTGCCCCTGTTGCGACGCGAAGGCTATGCGAGCCTGGTCCAACACCTGCTGAGATACATAAATTGGGGCTGATGCGCGAAGAGCCATCGCGATCGCGTCACTCGGACGGGAGTCAAGAATAAGAACCTTATCGCCCTGCCCTAACACCAGCTCCGCGAAGTAGGTCGACTCCTTCAATTCCGTAATAACAATACGCTGAACAATTATTCCTAGCTCTTGGAGCAGGTCATAGAAGAGATCGTGTGTGAGCGGCCGAGCCATCGCGAGCTGCTTAATAGCGCTGGCGATCGAGGTAGCCTCGGTAATACCGATCCAGATCGGCAACGTGATCGATCCAGACTCGTCTTTTAACACTACAATTGGAGCTTGAGTGGCCGGGTCCATTACCAACCCTCCCACAAACATCTCCACAGCGGCCTCATTAACCATGAACCAACCTCAGCTCTCTCGATAAGAAGTACATACTATTGACATAGTATACCCCCAGCACACTTATGGGACCACGCGATTTTTTGCGCTAACCCCTTTGGATCATGCCATAAACGGGTTTTAGGGGGGACTTACACCAACTTAGCGCGCCGTGGCGGGCTCTCCTAGAAGGGTATAACGCTTCTGAGCGGTGATCAGTGTCGGAACAATAGCTCCAAGCTTCAGTCCCTCAAAAGGCGCGGGAAAGTTCACCACAGTGTTCTGAGAGATCCTGCCTTGGAAGCAGTTTTCATCATGCTTTGAGGTGCTATCAATAAGGACATCAACGGTCTTTCCAACCCAGGGGCTCAAGCGATCAGCCATGATGAGAAGCTGCTTTGCTTGCAACACCTGCAATCTCCGCAGCTTCTCCTCTTGAGTTATCAACTCAGGCATAGCGGCGGCGGCAGTGCCCGGACGCGCAGAGAACGCGAACGAATAGCTCAAATCAAATTGGACAATGTCCATGACTTCAAGCGTCTGTTGAAAATCCTCCTCGGTTTCCCCAGGGAATCCAACGATAATGTCCGTCGTTATAGCCATGTCGGGAACCCGACTCTTAAGGTCCTCGATGATCTTGAGATACTTCGAGCGACGATAGTTCCGATTCATGAGCTTCAAGATGCGGTCGCTACCAGACTGAAGAGGCATATGCACATGCCGGCAAACCTTAGGGTTTGAACTGACACATTCAATGAAATCTTTTCGTATCTCTTGCGGATGAGGGCTCGTAAATCTGATCCGCTCCACGCCATCAATCGCGGCGATCCTATCAAGAAGATGCACAAACGAAATTCGGGGCGTCAGATCAAGGCCATAAGAATTGACCGTCTGACCGAGCAGCACGATCTCTTTGCTACCTCGATGCACCGCGATTTTGACCTCGCGCTCAATTTCGTTAATGTCTCGCGAAACCTCTGGGCCGCGCGTCGTCGGCACGATGCAATACGTGCAGCTCTTATTGCATCCACGACTAATTGAGATGAAGGCCGTTACGTTGTTACTCTTTCCGTTTTTTGAGGGATTGTTTTCCGCGAACCCCAGCGGTAACTCCTCCCAATCTTCGCGATAGTTCACCGCTACTTGGGGCGGAGCGCCTTTTTTTCGAAGCTGAATGAGCGAGGGAACGAGCGAGAGGTTGTGAGTGCCGAACACGAAATCGACATTTCTTCCCTTCTTAAGAATTGCCTGCCCTTCCTGCTGAGCGACGCAGCCACACACTCCGATCATCAAGTTGGGGTTGCTTTCCTTTAACCCCTTCATTTCCCCGAGCATGCTGTACAGCTTCTGCTCTGGCTTTTCTCTCACGCTGCAGGTGTTGACGAGCACTAAGTCCGCCTTCTCCGCGGAATCAACGGGTGTGTAATCTTTCTCTAGGATCTTGTAGAGCTTCTGGGTGTCGTGCTCGTTCATCGCGCATCCGTAGGTACGGATGTACACTCGCTGCTTATCGTCACCGCTCGGTGTTTGAGTCTCAGGTTGAGGTCGCGTTTCGCTCATGGCACTCGCCGTCGTCCGAATTTCTACTCTGGGCGATACGAACCTCCCTCTACTCTGAGCGGAAGGAAGCGATTCGAACGACCGGCTGTGGAGCCACCTGCGCCGTTGGCGGAACTAGCTTCTCAAGCGATATCTTGAAACGCTTTGTGCCCCCTGGAGCCAGGCGGAGGTTAGGCACCTCCACGCGCTTCTCATTCTCGAGAATTTGGGTGGGCAAATCAAGGTTAGGTGGCGTTCCAAAGCCGGCAACAATCACCACATCCTTAACGATCGAGCTACCCGAATTGAACAATTCTCCCGTAATTGTGAATGTTACCACACACTCATCAGGAGTACTGCACGACCCCCCTGGGAGGCGGTGCACCTCCATATTTCTGAGTGCCAGGAACTGCTTATTCTCCTTAACCGGGGCAGTAGGGGAGCCGGCAAATGGCTCAGCGTCCTTCCCCCACAAAACTTCTAATTGATAACTGGTAACCCCCTGCACAGGAATCGCGAGAGAAAAGGTTTGAGCCACTCCCTTTTGCAGGATCAACGCGGCTGGAGCGCCCTGAGGTTGGTCTTGAAGGATATCGCTCATCTTGTGATAGGAAACCTTTCGCTGCCCCGAGCGATCAAGCGCGGCCAGTCGAACCACCACCGCGTCCGCTGGCCATGAGCTCTTTGGAAGCACTCGTCCTTTAACTACAAGGCGTTGTCCGTCATTCTGCTCGTCAACCACCTCGAGGACAAAAGGGGTAACATCAGGGTCAATGCCCGATGTCGCCTCTAGAGCGACACCACCAATATTTTTTAGCTCCTTCTTCGGTCCGAAGATACCCGAACAACCTTGGAGCGCGAGCGTCGCGACAACAAAGAAAGAGAAAGATTTAGACAACGAGATGTTCATTACCGTCTTCTGAGCTTTTATCAGCCCTCTTGAATAGTACGATCGACGAGCTTCCACCCTACTCCTGTCTCGAACTTCCATTTCTGCTCTTCAACACGGGTGGTCACTACGTACACGGGGATCTTATAAAATTTGGTTTTCACCTCTACAGTCGCCGCTCGAGCGCTATCCTCCCAAGTTACGTTAGTTACCTTGGAATCAAATACTCGCTCCTCTTCTGAGGCGTCCTTAAACTGCGGGGATAGTTTGAGTTGCGACTCGTCGGCGACATACGACACAGCTTCAGCGCGATTTCCCCACACAACAGCCGCGTTAAACTTCTTCACCCTCTCATTTAATAATGCCATTCGATCGCCTTCGGTTGCGCCAACCTCTTTGAAGGCCTGAATGAATGGAACCAGCACGCAACCAGAGGCACCAACGGCGATCCCGGCCGCCATCGCGATTAGGAAAACATTGATACGCCTATAGACTGTGCTTAAACGCATTTACTTCACCTCTTCCGGCTCGGAACTACCAAAGAAACCCTGCACAGCCTTCTTCAAGCGTTCCCAATCTCGTTGCGGTAAATAACTTCCGGGCTTACGGGTCGGCTTGCGAGACTCTTCCACAAACGCCTTGTCAGGCGGAAGGATATTTTCAGACCTAAGATTCGTGACTAACTCTTGCATCTCGGTCACTTCTTGAGCGGTCGGAGGCTGAAGACGTTTCCTGATGTCGTGAGCCGCGACGAGGACTAGCGCCCCCGAGAAAAGGCATATCATCATGAAAAGCGAGAAGCGGTGGAGCATGACCGAGAGGTTAACTCAGCCTATGCGTCCTGGAAAGGAGCCAAACTCTTAGAATGCGTCACAAAAAAACCTCGCCAGCGGCAGGTAGCAGGCGAGAGAGGGTTGTTACACCCTCCTAATAGGCGTTGCGATTCTTGAATCCCCTAAACAGGGTAAGCCACAAGATCTTCAGATCAAAGAAAAGAGACCAGTTCTCAATATAATAGAGGTCGTATTCGATTCGTTTGTCGATGGACGTATCACCTCTCCACCCATGGACCTGGGCCCACCCGGTAATTCCGGCCGGAACTTTGTGTCGGAGCATGTACCGCGGGATGCGACGTCGGAACTCTTGGATGTACACAGGACGCTCTGGGCGAGGGCCTACGATAGACATATCCCCCCGCAAGACATTGAACAACTGAGGCAGCTCATCGAGACTCGTAGAGCGCAAAAGACGGCCGAGAGGGGTAACACGAGAATCTCCTGGCTTGGTCCATCCCGGCCCCGCGCTCTCCGCGTTTGTGTACATCGTTCTAAACTTAATGATTTTAAACGACGTTCCGTCGAAACTGACCCGCTCCTGCTTGAAAAGCACCGGCCCTCTTGAGGTGCACTTCACGAGGAGAGCTACAAAAGCCATCAGCGGGGAGAAAAGGGCGAGAAGCGCAGCCCCCAATGTGATGTCGACGGTGCGCTTGGTAAAGAGGTTAATACCGTCCAGCGGAGACTCTTGAAGACTTATGACTGGCAAGCCCTCAAAGTTCTCGATCGCGCCACCCAGGCTTGCGAACTGATACAGGTCTGGAATGATTTTTATATCCACAATGGAGTCTTTAAGCTGCTCCATGATCGTCGGCAGAAGCTGATGATCTTCCAGCGGGAGCGCCACCACAATTTGGTCTAAATCTGTTCGACCTACGAATTTTCCAAGGTCGGAATAGCACCCCACAACGGGAATCCCCCCGGCTGCTCTACGCTCCTTACCCTCTTTAGAGAGACAGCCTAGAAGCTGAATGCCGAGCTCTTGATGGAGACGAACCCTGCTCGCCAAATCGCTCGAGACCTTGCCGGCCCCGACAACAAGCATGTAGCGCAAGTTGTACCCTTTTCGACGAACCTCTCTGAGAAGGAAGCGCAACGTAGTTCGCTGACAAATCGTGAACAAGGTAGCCAGCGCCCAGAAATATACGAACACAAGTCGAGAGAACTGAACACTCTTCTCGCGGAAAAGATAGGTGATCGAAATGAGCAGAAGGATGGATAGAGCGTTAGCGTTTACAAGAACCCAAAATTCGTGAGTGCGTCGCACACCACGCATCGGCCGATACAACCCCATTCGCCGAAACACGAATCCCCAGATAAGCCAAATAAAGATCGTCATGGAGAGATAAGGAGCGAACTCTGGAACACCCTTATCGACAGGAACAAGATTGGTGCTAAAACGAAGGAAATACGCCACGACCCAAGCGATACTCACGACCAGCAGGTCGCTCATCATGAAAAGGTACTCAAAAAGCTGGCGTTTCTGCTTTAACATTCCAATCCTTCCGCACGCGATAACATCTCCGAAGCGCGCGTTCTTTCAGGCATGAGGCCCAGAGACGAGGCGAAGCGTTCCCAGGCGGCAAAAAAACTCGAATAACTAAATTCCCGAGCTCGGGCCCGAAGGGTCAACCCGTCAAACAGATGCTCGACATCACAGAAAGACTCTACCGCCTCGATAACAGCTTGAGGATCGCCATAGCGCTCTTTAGGGATAAATACACCGCTGTGCTTTTCGGGAACAAGCTTTGAATCGACACCAGGGCGATACCCCACTATGGATGCCTTTAGCCCTCCAGCTTCAACACCAATCACAGGACGCCCCGCGGCCAAGCACTCCACCGGAACGATTCCAAAATCCTCAATGCCCGGAAACACCAGAGCTCGGCATCGCCGGTAACTTTCCCACAGAAACGCGTCACTCACCCTTCCGAAGAATCGAACATTCGGCCCCGCTAACGACTTCAACGCGTTAAGCTCAGGGCCTCCACCGACGATCCACAATGGGAGCTTCAAAGCATTAAACGCTCGGACCGCGACATCGATCTTTTTGTACGGAACAAGCGCGCCAGCGCACAGAAAGAACGACCCAGGAGACGAGGAGAATACCTCTTGCTCCGCTGGCGTGAGGGTCTCAACGTTCTCACTCTCCATCCGGACTGGTGGTTGGATAACGACCGAAGAACGTCCGTAGTAGCGCCGGATTCGCGCACTGATGAAGGAACTGATGGCGACAAAACGCGTAACAGAACGAGAACCCGCGACGTCCCATCCACGGAGGTACGAAATCAACGGAAGAGCCAGGTAAAAGAGAAAACCAGGCAGATAGGACGTAGCCTGGTCCCAAATGTACCGCATCGGAGTGAAGCAGTAACATACGTGAGGAACACCCGCGGGCACGCGAATGTTCTTAGCTGCCGCGTGACTGAGCGAAATGATAAGGTCGTACCCTCTCAAATCTAACGAGCGAGCCGCGAGCGGATAAAAAGGAAGAAACGCTTTGTAGAGACGTCGGATTCCCGGAATCCGATTGAGAAAAGAGGTCCCCTTTACTCGCCTATCAATTTGCGCCGACGTAGTACCAGGCACATGAACAAGCGTGAAGATGTCCGCGTCAGGATAGATGCACAAGAAAGCCTCAAGGCAGCGCTCTCCGCCCCGCATACCCGTAAGCCAGTCGTGAACGAGCGCTACTCTCATGCCCGATTCCTCGAAGATAGAACCGACTCATAAGCCTGTTTCACCTGCGCCGCGACGCACGCGCACGAGAACGTCGCGAGGTGAGCTTTATTTACGCCACGCGCGTCGGACATTCCCCGCTCCGCGCCAGAAGCCATCGCTTGAGCGAGAGAAGCCACCGAGAAATCTCGGGCTATTATGTCTTGATCAGTGACAAGTTCGGAGAGGGCAGGAACCGGACGACTCACCACGGGGGTCCCGACTGCCTGGGCTTCGATCGCTGGAAGGCAAAAGCCTTCAATGAGCGATGGAACAACCAACGCAAGGGCATGGGTCAAATACTGCTGAAGCTTTTGAGTAGGAAGCGCGCCCACCACTGTAACGCCCTGAAGAAGATTAGCGGACCCTTCCGCCAGCAACAGCTTCTCCATCTCTTGGGTGCCATATCCGGCGAGCACAAGCTGCGGACAAACCTCAAACGCTCGTCGCCACGTCGCGCCCTCCCGATACATAGCGTAAGCCGCTAGCAAATCCTTGAGGCCTTTGTGCGGCTTATTGTTAGAGAACAAGGAGAAGAAGTACGATTTCCGCCGCTCGCTCCCATCACGGGCGAGAACGGCCTCAGTCAACGCTGGAGCTATAGCGTTTGGAATAAACCGAACTTTGGACTCGTCCACCTTCGCAAGCGTTAACAGTTCACTACGAGTATGTCGGCTTACGGTGATAACAGCGCTCGCGCGCTTAACCGCCGAGGTGATTAACCGGCGCGCGATCCACGGGTAGTAAAACTTCTCAGGATGCGAGATGTGTATTAAGTCGTGAACCGTGACTACCGAGGGAATTGAAACCCGATACGGTAAGACATAATGGGGCGCGTGAAAAACATCGAATTGATTAATGCCAACCCTGCGGGGAAGATTAACAAGCTCATCGAGGGAGTACGGTCGAGCCGGATCCTCTATCCAAGTAACATTTGACGACAGTCCCGATGATTGTTGAGAAGGCTCACGGATAATGACCGAGAGGTCCACGCCACCGACACTCAGCAATCCCTTGATTAGGTTCTCAGTGTAGACACCAATGCCACCATCCCCCAACTTGCGCCCATCCAGAAGAAGGCGAATGGGTTTCGCGGGCGAGGCTTCCGCCTGAACTAGTTGGCTACTTTGCGCTGCCACGGTGCACCGCCATCAACATCTAGGCCCGTGAACACTCGTCGCACTACGTACGTCTTCTTGCTCTGAGACTCATAGTAGGTCCGCGCGAGAACTTCGGCGAGAAGGCCGAACACCACGAACTGCAAGCCAACTATCACCATCATAACGGCGAGAGAGAGGAGTGGTCGATTGCCCATCGGAACATGATGAAAGAACCGTTGATAGGTCATCACCGCGAGCAATCCAGTTCCCATGATGCCAGAAAAAGCACCCACTACACCGAAGAGGTGGATGGGTCGCTTGGAGTATCCAAGAAGGAACTTCACGGTTATGAGATCCAAAACAACGCGAATCGTGCGCGAGATACCGTACTTTGACGTACCGAACTTTCGCTCTCGGTGATTCACAGGAACCTCAACGATCCGAGCGCCCATTTCGTTCGCAAGAGCTGGAATGAACCGGTGCATCTCTCCATAGAGACGAAGTCCGCGAGCGATATCTCCTGTCATCGCCTTCAGCGTGCAGCCATAATCGTGAAGGCGCACGTCAGTTGCCCACGAGATCAGACGATTCGCGATCATGCTCGGGAGCCGTCGACTGACGAACTTGTCACGACGAGATTTTCTCCAACCACATACCAGGTCATATCCCTCATCGAGCTTTGCCACCATTTGAGGAATCTCTTTCGGGTCGTTCTGCAAATCACCATCCAACGCGATGACTATGTCGTATTGGGTATGATCGAATCCGGCGGACATCGCCGCGGTTTGTCCGAAATTTCGTCGAAGCTGGATGAGGCGAAGATGAGGGTCAGAGCCGGCGCTTTCGAGAAGAGTAGCTACCGTGGAATCTTTTGAACCATCGTCAACGTAGATGATTTCGTAGGGAAGGCCAGTACCTCGAAGTACGCCGGAGACCTCACGAAATCCCTCCGCGACATTCAATTCCTCGTTATACACCGGAATGACTACTGATATGCCTCGCATATCCCTCCTCTCACAAAAACTCAGGAGCCAGATGGTATCACAGCGTCAGGGCTAAACACAGGGGCCTCCTGATTTCCCCTGGCGCCAAAAAAACAGTCCAACCCACTGATATAGCATATAAAAACAACCAACTGTCATTTGGGCGGCTATAAAAAGTGGGGGGCAGGCCCGTTATGCCCCCCTTGGACCGCAATGTGCCCTGGGGCGCCTAAATCAACACGGGCTTTCCTAACGCCCGTCGAATGACCGCCAGCTGGCCCGCGTGCATCAACTCATGCCCACCTATCGTTAGAAACACCGAGCTAACACGAGGCGCGTAACTTCTCATAAACTCCGGGGCTGGCTGGCCTAGGCGTTCGTCCGACAACTGAAGGGCTACCGCAAGGGTGGCCTCGCGCTGCGCGGCCATGAGCTTCCGATATTCCTCAACACCGAGGAACTCCGAATCCGAGGCAAAACCACCGTCTTTCGAATGTCGCGCTAAAAAGGTCTCGGACAGGGCGGGACTACTGCCAGGAGAAACGCCCTCTATCATCTTGTATTCCGAGGCGAGCAAGTGCCCCAACTGCCATGCGGCGTGATGAGCTGTCGGCACTGGCCGTACAAGGATATCCGCGTCTGTCATGTCGCTCATGTACGAAGAAAGCACAAAACGAGAGGTTCCCAACAGCTCCTGAACCGTATCAAAAAATTTCATCACTACTCCTTCAACAAACGAGCCCGCACTTCGGCCGGTATTAGGGCGCATTCGGAAGTTTGACCAAACCACCGAATGCGAACACGCGCCACCCACTCGTATACTTTATCGCTAAGCGCGCCGGGCACAAGCTTTCCTAAAAAAGCGACCAGAGAATACGGGAAGCCTAGCGCCGCGCAAATCGCGAACACCGCCGCGCTTTTAGCCTGGACTCCCGCGCTGGAAATGAACACCAACGCCCCCTCAGCCAATTCCGACGCGCCAGCCTCTGCAAGAAGCTTAGCCCCGGAAGGGGAGCGCCTCGAAGCAAACGCGAGCTTTGCGTGTCGGTCCGCACGAGCGATTCTAGCGATAATTCGATTACACAGGACGCATTCTCCATCGAAGATAACAATCCCGACCGCGCTTTCTAGTGTTGAGCCCATAGCGGTACTGTATCCCAAGCGGACAGACAGCGCCTCCCATACTTTTGTGGTGACGGAAGAGTCCTCCAACTATATACCTCAGATAAGGCAACAAGAGTCGTGAATAAGGCACCGCAACAATGAACACGTCCATTGAATTTCTGCGATCAGTAAAGCTGTTCTCTCTGCTCAGTGACACGGAACTCACGAACCTGGAATCGAGCCTCAAATCTGAACGTGTCAAAGCGGGAGAACACATCTTCAAAGAGGGCGACGCGGGAGACTGCCTCTACATCATTCAAACGGGACAGGTGGAGATATTCATCCACGATTTCTCTGGGGAGAAGGTCACTCTTTCCACGCTACAGTCCACGGACATCCTCGGCGAGACGGCGGTGTTCGACCCGGGCCCTCGAACCGCAAGCGCCGCGGCGATCGATGACATCCAGTTGCTTATTTGGCAACGGGACCATTTTCTGGCGTTCCTTGAATCGACCCCTCACGCCGGCATCGACCTTCTTGCCATGCTGTCTCGCCGACTCCGCGAAGCAGACCAGATTTTGATGGGCCGACTATCAAGTAACACTAACGTTGCCATTGAGAGCAAGCTTTCACCGTTACAAAGGGCGGCAACCTGGATAGCGGACTTTAGTGGAAGCATGCCCTTCCTGTTCATTAACCTGGCGATGTTCATTTTCTGGATCGTGGTGAATATTGAGCTTATTCCAGCGCTAGAGGCGTTCGATCCGTACCCTTTCGGATTCCTCACAATGGCCGTATCACTAGAGGCTATCTTTCTCAGTATTATTGTACTGCTCTCTCAAAACCTTAATTCGACAAAAGAGCGAATTCGCAACGACGTCGAGTACGAAGTGAACTTACGAGCGGAACGACAAGTATCGGAGCTCCACAAGAGGCTCACGAAACTTCACTCGGAAATATCCCACCGACTGGCTAGATTGGAAGACCGCTCACGCGCTTCGTAAGGAGTAGAATAAGCGTTCGTATCGTTCGACGATCGCGTCCCATGAGTATCGAGCGAGAACCCGACTCCGCGCTCGTTCACCGTATTCCGACACGAGGGCGGGATTGGCGATAAGAGTGTCTAGAATACTGGACAGCTCAGCGAAGTCGTTCTTTTTGAAGCAAAGACCCGCGTCACCTATCACCTCAAGATTTTCAGGGGTGCCGTTTCCAACTACACAATTGCCGTACGACATCGATTCAATAAGAGCTGGATGCGTACCACCCACTTCAGTGGCTTGAATGTACGCGTAGCAATTACTCTGAAACTCTTCATAGGCTGCGCCAAACTGAAATCCAGTAAAGATCACCTTCGATGTGGCGGCCGCTTTAAGTCGAGCCTTGTACTCGTCGGAATAAGGAGCGTCCCCAACAACAACAAGCGGCATATCTGTTTGAACGCGATTGTACGCCTCAATCACCCCCAAGGCGTTATTTTCTGGCTCCAAGCGACTCACGTAGAGTAAGTACCGCCCCTTTTGAACTCCAAACTTCGCGAGAGCCTCCCCAGGAGGTCTGGCGATAGGATGCACACCGTAGGGAATGACCTCAGAATCGCATCCGTACGTCTCTTTGTAGTATTCCGCGATTACATCGGCGTCGGAAACGAGCCTTGTAGCCAACTTCACGGAACTCCACTCGCCAAGCGAGTACCATGCCTTGCCGAACCGATTCCATTTAGCTCGATTCCGCTCGATACCGTCGACGTTGATGAGCAGCGGAATCCCTTTCAGTTTTAACAGGGGAGCAAAAGGGCTGTTCGCGGCGTTACACAGAAGAACTCCATCACATCCTTGCCCCAACATATCGATAAAAGAAGTGAACGCGTGAACTGGCGTCTCAAGGTACTTGTGAAAGATGGTTGGTGTGTTTCGACGGCGAACCCCGTTGTATTCTGGCTGCTGACCCCAACCACCACCAAACGAGCACCGTCCGTAAACTGTTACCGTATGACCACGGGCGACGAGCCGGGTTGAAAGCTGTTCAGCGAAGGTTTCAAACCCACCATAACGCGCGGGGACCCCTCGTGTTCCAAGGAGCGCTATCCTTAGCGGCGCGTGGGTTGAGTCGTTTCGCATACAGTGAACCTTGCAGCGCTTACCTAAGCGCTCGTCAGCAAACGCCTCTTCTTACCACGGAACACGAATCTGTACAGGTAGGCGCTACGCGAACCGCCATGTCGAGCCGGCCTTTGAGTCTAGAACTTCAACGCCACGTTTGGCCAAGTCGTTACGAACTTCATCCGACCGAGCGAAATCCTTTGCCGCCCGAGCGGCAACCCTGTCCGCCAACAGAGCGGTTACCTCATGCGGCTTAAGCGGCTCAACATTTAACAGACGAGCGACGAAGCCAAGCCCCTGTGTCTCCACAAGCTCGAGAGAGTCAAAGAAAACACCCAGCACATGGCCCAACTCACGTAGCACCCCAACTCGGTGCTTAACCTCGGCGGTAATCTCCGCCCCCTTATCGAGAGACGCAACGATCTTGTTACGAGCCTGCTCAAGAACGACCATCGACTCTGGGGAGTTGAAGTCGTTGTCCATCGCCTGCTCAAAGGCGTTCATAAGGGAGGTAGTCTCGGCGTCATCTATGAGCGAGGGCTGCGGGGCCGCGTCCGCAACACGCGCGAACAATCTATGAAACTCCAGCAGCGAGTTGCAGTTATCGCGAAACAGCTTATCTGAGAAATCGATCGTCGAGCGGTAATGCTGACGAGCGACAACAAAACGCATCAACGCGGAGCCGTAATATTCAATTCCCTCACCGAGCGGAATGAAGTTGTTTAACGACTTCGACATTTTTTGACCGCTGATATTGAGCAATCCCGAGTGCATCCATACATTCGCCAGGCGCCCGCCAGAATAGGCCTCCGACTGGGCGATCTCATTCTCGTGATGAGGGAACTTCAAATCCAATCCACCACCGTGAATGTCGATATGATCACCTAAAACTTCGTGAATCATGACCGAACATTCAATGTGCCATCCTGGCCGACCTACGCCCCATGGCGAAGGCTGAGAGAGGGAGCTCGTTTCGTCCCGCTTCCATAACGCGAAATCCAACGGCGAGCGCTTCTGTTTATCGAGCTCTTTACGCACGCTTTCATAGAGCATCGAGGTATTCTGATTCGAGAGCTTTCCGTAATCGTCTTTCTTCGAGACGTCGAAATACACGCTACCGTCAGCGGTCGCGTACGCGAACCCCTTTCGGATGAGCTCCTCAACAAATCGAATTGTCTCTGGCACGACCTCGGTAACTCGGATGAGCTTATCGACAGGACGCACGTGGAGAAGCGCAGCCTGCGCGTAGAATTCGTCGGTAAAGCGACGGGTCATCTCCATCGGATTGATACCCAACGAGCGCTCTTTAGCGATAATCTTGTCGTCGATGTCGGTTACGTTCTGCACGAAGTTCACGTTGAGTCGTCGATACATCAAATAGCGACGAACCATATCGAACCGCATCACCGTTAGACCGTGCCCAAGATGCGAATGGTCCTGCGGAGTCAGTCCACAGACATACACGGTCACTCGAGGGGCCTTCTCGCTTTGATCGATAGGATCAAACGGCGCTTTCTCGCCGCCGAGCGTGTTATAAATCGAAATTTTGCGGGCGCTGGCGCGATACTCAACTTTGCTTTGCAGCATATGGGACTCTCTTCGCGAAAAAATGTGCTGGGTACCGGCAAACGGTACATCGGTGGAAGGATACTATAAACCCGGTTTCAGCTCAAAAGCGTACTCCCAGGAAATCACAAACAAGCACGAGCAAGACGTACCCGTGCGTTGCCTTCGTATACTCGTTCATGCCCAACCCTTTCTCGGGGCTGGAATATGCCTCTTTTCCGTCTAGCCGGCGGAGATGGCTTCAGAAATAATGCCCCAGATGTCCTCCTCTCAACAGCTCGACAATCTCGCTGATAGACTTAACCACGCCCTTACCCGCCCCTTCGTGATATGGGCGGTGGCGGCACTCGCCCTCATATCCAAGCTTCTTGCCACCGCGACCGTAGACCCCGATCTCTTCGCCAGGGTGGCGATGGGGCGTCTAACCTTAAGCCAGGATCGCGTTCCTTTAACCGACCCATTCGCGTTCACAACAGTCCTCCCCCACTGGATAGATCACGAATGGCTCTCCGGTGTCGTTTTTTACCTCACCGCGCATCATCTTGGCGATGCGGGATTCCTAGCCCTTAAATTTATTCTCGCCATCCTGTCACTAGGGCTCGTTATCCACGTCTCGACTCAATTAATAGGAGACTTCACAGGGCGATACCTTTGGATCACTCTCTGCGTTCTTCACGCGGCGAGCGCTTGGGCTAGCACAGTTCGATGCCAGGCTTTTACCTATCTTTTTATCCCCCTTCTTTACCTCGCGATCGTTGAGCACAAGGAGCATGGAAGGGCGTTCCTCTTGGGCCTAAGTCCACTCTTGGCGATTCCCTGGATCAATATGCACGGTGGTTACGCCTTAGGTGTTTGCATCCTCAGCATCTACTGTGTGTTTGCCAGTGGCAAACGCGCACTTCCAATTCTTGTGCTCGGCGCATGGTGCCTCGCTCCCGCGGTAACTCCGTACGGCTTTATCGAATTCTCATCCTACCTCATCCACGCTCTATCGATGCAACGACCTACGATCACAGAGTGGTTGCCGGTTTGGTCGGAGCCCTTATCGCTCGTTGGAACGGCCGCTCTGATGTTCCCTGTCATCTACGGCGCGGCAAAAAAGGGCCGCACCCATGACCTATTCTACGGAGCTATCATGCTCTTTTCGGGATATTGCGCTTTTCGGCACATTCGATTCGTTCCCTTCTTCATGCTGACCCTTGCCTGTTTTGGAGGAACGTATGTCCAAACATTCGCGAGCATCTTCACCGCTCGATTCAGACACCTCTCGACTTTACTACCTCGAGCTACCGCGTTGTCGGTCGCTCTCGTAATGGTCGCTCTAACACTCCGTCTCTGTGGCGCCCTGCTTAAGGCCGACACCTACCATCTCTCGTATAATCATCTTCCTGTTGGCGCGATCGAATGGCTCCGAGCGTCAGGCCGAACAGGAAAGCTCTTGGTTGATTTCAACTCGGGAAGCTTCGCGCTCTGGCGGCTCTACCCACACTTTAAGATCTCTCTCGACGGACGATATGAGGAGACCTATCCAACACAAACATTCCTCGACGTCGGCATGGCATTCCGACCGGACCTACCTGAAGGGAAGAAGGCGCTTGAGCGCCTAGCTCCGACGTACATCCTTGCCGAGTCGAGCTTGATACCGCCGAACAAGACCAACCTTTTTGGCCCGCCGTGGCGAGCAATTTACCGGGACGACAGAGCCACGATCCTGACGTCAGTGCCCGGACAGGAGGGTTTAGTGGACAGCACGCTCTCTCCGACCCTCCGCCCCGTCGATCCATGGGCTCCGCTTTTTTAACGCCTCTTTCGAAAACTTTCCTTACCTATCGAGCAACGTCCGTGACAAGAGGCACGAAGTTTTTCCGTTATGAGCTCGACAAATGCGGACAGATACCACCATATGGGGCCGCACCCATAGCCCCTCAATTTGATTAGACTTCCGCGTTCTTGGTACAAATGAGACGCATGCTCACTCCGGAAAACTCCAGCGCTGGATTCTCTTTTTCCCCGCCGTCCGTGCCGACGACGGTGGCGGAGCGTGTGGAGCTGATAAACTTTTTGGCTCGATCGGATAATGAAGCGTATCAGCAGCGCCTCGCGTGGATGTGCCAAAACTTGGAGCGATTACTCACGCCAGCCTCCAAAGAGGATCTCTCGGCGGCGATTCTTATCCCAGTCATCGTCACGAGCCTCAGAGTCGAAACATGCGTGGATTTCGGCAAAGGCACTCTCGACCCCTCGCTTAGCCCCCTTCTTGAGAAACTAGAGCTCAGGTGCCGCGAGCACCTCTCTTCTTTCTCAGCAAGTGAACTGTCGCGAATCTTTGAGCGCCGTTTTCCAACAGGCAAGGCAGATCCGTCACTTCCGATGGACATGTGCCAGGCTCTCGAGCAAAAGGCCACCTTCGCAGATATCCTCATCGCCTGCTGCTCAGTTCACGCCAGGGGCGAAACGCCCTCTCCTATCGCTCTCTCGCTTCTCACGACCATCGCCCCCCGGCTCCACGAGTGTTCCAATCAACAGCTGCGCCTCTTCATTGACCTTCTACGACGCGGATATCACCCCGAGACTCCCCACGTGGACACGTGCATGGAAATTCTTCGACCGAACCTTCACACGCTCTCATCCACACAAGCGCTCAATCTGTACAAAGGTACTCGCAAGTCGGTTCATATAGATCAGAGAATCGCGGACTGCCTCGAAGAACACCTCCACTCTAGAGGGCAAACCCCACCTGGGACGCAACCCCGTTCCCCGCGTCAGAGGCCCCTCGGTCGCCTTAGCCTTCCCCTCCTTACCGACGAAAAGCAGCCATCCAACCACCAGGGGTACCTCACTCACCAAGAACTAGATTTTCTCGGCGCGCTCGCGAACAAAGCCCTTCAAGAAACGGCTCCTCACGCCGAACTTTCCATGGAAGCACTCCGGGCTCTTCAGCGTAGCGTCGCGCTCCGCGACCCACGAGAAGCTATCACGTGGGGAACCCTCGTGGCTCGATGCCACCCTCAATTCCTCAAACACTACGAAGAAGACCTACCGCTCCACAGAGAGCTCCTTCAGGCGCTCCCATTTGCCCATCTTGCCTCCACAGGACAGGCTCTTCGTGCGCTACCAAACCCAGAGAGAACCATTCCGTTAAAATTACTAACTCAAGTTCTGATCGAAAAGTACGAACTGTCTCCAACCTATCCGATTGACTGGGTCGCGGACCTCCTCCCGTTCGCTCCAGGAGGATCAGTGGCTCAAACAGCTCATCTTGAGGCCCCGCTTCGGGAGCGCATTGCCACGGCGGGGCACAACAAGCAGGTAAGCATAGTGATTCAGCTGCTCCGCTGGCCCGACGCTCCTAGGTGGGCTCGCGCTCTCGCTCAAGAGACGGTCGATAATCGTCTCGACCAGATATCGCCCTCTCGACTTCGCACCCTGGCGCACAAATTCAGCTGGCTGTGCTCGGAGTATCCAGAGCTTAAAGCTCCAATTGTTACTATCTTCAGAAACAGTATCGCCCGCCGAGATTCCGACTCTGCTTGGAACATTCGAACTGCCTTAAAAGCCGTTGGTTTTAGAACGAGCTTGCTCACAGAGAATCAAGTCCTCACCTCGGCGAAAGAGATTCTCCTTAAGACTCCAGCGGATCCGGGAGTCCTATCCACTTTCTTCCTGGAACTGCAACAACTCTCCGACGAGCAACTTCAGAACGCTTGTCGGGAAATTTCTGGCCTAGTCGACACGGTTAATTTTCAGACTACGTTGTTAGCGACTGCTGCGATGCAGCGTGTCGGATTTCACGCTCGCCCGGCGCTTCGCCCTCTCTACCTTACCTTCGAGAACCGGTGCATCGGTACGATAGTTGACGAGCTTAAGAGCTTTAAGGTCGCGATGCCAACCCTGCCCGATTACGCTTTCGCCCGCGTCATTAGAGTCATGGGAAGCAAGGGATATCGAGACCTCGCCCTCTGCGATGACATAGTCCGAGAAACGATAAAACGAGCCCCTCGTTTAGACCCCAAATTTTTTGCCACAATCGCGGACTCGCTCGGACGGCTGCGGATTGAAAATATCGAGTTCTGGACCTGCTTCGCCGATCACGCGAGCAGAAACTGGGAAGCATACAAAGCGGATCGCATCGCGAGCGCGAGCATCTGGGCGCTTGGCGTGTACGCTCCTCACCTCGTCTCAAGCGTCTGCACCCCCGCTAAAGCCGACGGAATTGAGAAGCACTCGACGTGGCTAAAGGTCTATCACGCTCTCCTGCTCTCGAGTCAGGCCCCTCCAACCAGCTATCCCCCACGATATCATGAGCTCATGAGGGAATTCACGTTCGCTGAAAGCTCCCCATCGGAGATTCAATTCGGAGCCAACTTCCCACGCGCTCTTCAGCTTTCGCCCTCGCGCGTTCAATCAAAAGTTGTAGTCGGAGGGTATGAGACCGACTGGGTAGTCGACCTCACCTCTCGTCGTCTGATTATTGAACTGGATGGCGAGATCCACTTCCTATGCGGGCCTGACGGACAAGGTTTATTGAACGGTCGAGACATACTTCAGGATAAGATCTTTCAGATCTTCGGATACGAGACTTTTCACTTTCCCGCATCAGCTCTCAAAAACCCTGTAAAAACCGCTCAAGTGATGCACGAGCTGGCGCTCACGGCGAACCGGATCCGAAAACAATTTCCTCCTAACGGAGCGCGTCGAATATACCTTCAATAGGGCGATCGCCTGATGTCGGCTTTTTGCGCCAAGGACGGTGAAACTGACACAGCCCGACATCTTTTTCTATTCTTAACGATTTTTTTGACTACCTATCGGCACTCCCTATTCTGCTCTTACGAAACGCGCTTTTAGGCACGGCATTCGGTTAGCGGCAATGAAAGGTATGGAACTTCACAAGGTATGTTCGCGGACGGTCATACATTGTTCAGCTTTATAACATTTCTATAACAGTCGCGACTCGTTCGACCTGGCGCGCCATACCCTCTATGACTGCTCGGTAGGAGCCCCCAAATTGTGCGCCACTAAGCAGCAATATCGGGATTATTACGGAAGTAAAAGGATGTACCATGAAACTAAAACTCTTTGCTTTTATCGCCGCTTTCGCGTCTGCTTTGTCCACGCATACTGCAGCAGCTCAAACCAAGTTCCCCCTCGCGGTGGGCAGCTCTGCTGGCCACGTTGAAGCCATGACCGCTACTTTAACCTGTACCGCCGCAACCAAGAGCACTCCTGCGAAGGCAAAGATAGAATTCAACAGCCAAATCGACCGCCTCACAGGGGGGTTAACGACCGTTCCTCTCTTCGCGATTGGATTGATTGAGGGGCCAACTTTGCCCGCTCCAAAGACGGCTCCGACCCTTTGCGTCCCAGATCTTGAGCACATGGCTGGCACAGTAGTGTTTACGAGCGAGGCCGATACCAAAAAGCGGAAATCCACGAATACAACGACTGACAAAGTGTCGTGTTCTTTGAAAAAGGACCGCATCTGTACTGGAAGCATCTTCTTCGCTAAGCCGAATCTGTAAGAGGCGTCTCTCCATCCCCTGGTGTCGCCATCGAAATCTCTTCTGAGGCGACACCTTGGGGATGGATTTGCCACACAGGCGGGTGGTACCGGTCTCGATGCAGTCGACTCTCAATCCGTAAGAGGTCGCGCGGTCCTACGCGTCAGCGCTTTCCAAACGCTTTGCGAAAGACTTTTCTTGGCGTTCAAGCTCCTGAGAATTTTCCTCCCAGCGGGCGACTTCTTTCTCCAAGGCGTCTCGCGCCCCGGCAAGCTCTTGAGACGTGAGCTTGATGCCTACCGCGTCACCACTTCCGGACGCGAAAGCTAGCTTCTCTTGCAATTTGGCGATGGACTTCTCAAGTTCCTCAATGCGCTTCTCAGAGCTCTCTACCGATGTCTTGAGCGGCGCGACAACCTTCGCTCGCTCCTGAATTAACTCGGCCTTCTCTCGTTTCTTGTCGCGATTCGTTCCAGACGATGGCTTGTTCTTCTTTTTTCCGGCTGGAATAAGTCCTGCCTCTTCTTCCCATCCGATACTGTCGAGGAATTCGTCATACCCTCCCTCGAAAACGAACGGAGTCTCACCTTGATATACAATCAAACGGCTAGCGGTTCGTCTCAGGATATCCTCATTATGAGTAACGATAACCACCGCGCCCTCAAAAACCTCAAGGGCATCGGTGAGAGCCATTACCGATTCAACATCGAGGTGGTTTGTCGGCTCATCAAGTAAAAGCAAATTGCTCGGGGTCGCGAGAATCTTTCCGAGGAGCACTCGACTTCTCTCTCCTCCAGAAAGAACAGAGATCTTTTTGAGTGCGTCATCACCCTCAAACATCATACATCCACAGATCGCGCGGACCGCCGTTCGACCCAGGGCGGGATTGACCTCCTGAATCTCGTTCTCAATAGTATTAGATAAGGTCAGGCGATTCGTATTTGTTTGAGCAAAGAACGAAAGCTTCGTATTCGGACTGACGGCGATATCGCCCTTAAGAGGCCGCAATTCTCCCGCAAGCAACTTAAGAAGCGTGGACTTTCCACGGCCGTTCTTTCCAATAACACCTATTCGGTCATCTTTTTTGAGGCTGAAGCTGAGCCCATTAACCAAAGGCTTGAGCGAATTTGGGAATCCAAAAGAGAGATCCGCTACCTCAATGGGAAAACGACCAGGAAACGCGGCGTGTACAAACTCGAAATCAAGTGTCGCCTCACTCGAAAGCTCGTCAAGGCGCTCTATTTTCGACAGTGCCTTCACGCGCGACTGCACAACGGTCGCCTTACTCGCCTTCGCTTTGAAGCGGTTGATAAAGGCTTCCATCTTTTTAATTTCTTTCTCACGATTCACGCGAGTGCGCTCGTAGAGCTCTTCATCTTCGCCGATACGTGTGAACAGCTTCTCTGAGTTCCCCTCAAGTTTACGGAGTCCGGTACGATAGACGAGCGCGCTGTGGGTACTTACCTCGTCACAGAAGGAACGATCATGGGAGATAACGATCATCTCACCTTCCCAATCTTTCAGGAATCGCTCTAGCCACCGCATCGATACGATATCGAGATAGTTGGTAGGCTCGTCCAAAAGAAGCATATTTGGCTCTGAAAGAATGAGCTTCGCCAAATTGATTCGGATCTGAAATCCTCCAGAGAGCGCCGAAGGAGCGATGTGAAGTTCGTCTTCGGTAAAGCCTAATCCTTCAAGGACAATCTCCGCCTTGTACTGCTCGCTGACGGGATCTCCAGCCAACGCCGAGCACGCCTCTTCTAATACGGTCGGATGAGAGAACGAGAGGTGCTGCTTGAGGTAGCCGATTCGGTATCCCTTTGGAGTATGAACGTCTCCTTTATCAGGAGTTTCCTCTCCAGCGATTATCTTAAGGAGGGTAGATTTACCCGAGCCGTTTCGACCAAAGAGGGCTACGCGCTCTCCTGAGTTAATAGTGAGCGTCGCGTCGGAAAAGAGCGAACGCTCTCCGAATCCTTTTTCTAAACCACTTATTTGCAACATGGCGTGGGAGCATACCACGTTTCCGGAGGGAATCGAGGGAGGGACTGTGCTTTTAACCTATTTGGTCCAGTCAGGATTCCTCTCGGCCCCTAAGTTCGTGGCGTCGATAAACATTTTCTCAATACGGTCTGGAGTGAGCTTCTGCAGCCAACTCCGGTTCATGGCGCTACTTCCATCAATCTCAGCTTCTAAGGGCCCTCTGTCGTATTCAAAGGGCACCTTCTCTCCGGTATGCGAGTTGACGACCCTAAGCCGATCCGTGCCAGCTTCGCCCATACGATGCGAGGTGTACATAATGTAGTTGCCACACGGAGACCAACAAATCCCCCGATCAGCTCGTTTATCGTGAGTCAGTGCCACGTGCCCTCCACCATCGCTGCCCACCAAGTAGATATCGGAGTCGCCCTGAAACGATTTCATCTTATCCATCGCCGCTCGAGCTTCGGCGTTGGACCCATTCATCACGATATCGCGATACTCATTGAACGCCGCCTGGAACTCCTCTTTGGTGGAGTCGTTTCTCTGAGACGTATACGCCAATCGGGTCCCGTCGGGACAGTATACGGGGTCGTTATCCTGGGCCGGGTGCTCACACAGTGTCTTAAAGTGTCTGGCTTTGAGGTTGTACTCGACAATATCTGTGGCGCCCACTGGTCGGTACACGTCGAGGTGCTTACTCGTGGTGGCGAATACCAACGTCTCTCCATCCGGAGAGCAACTCGGGGCCGACTCGATACCCGGATAATCACACACGAGTGCCACCTCGCCGGTCTTCATTGAGTATGAGCAGATGGCCATGTCTAACTGAATCACCCCATTTCCCGCGAAGTAGATGCGCTCTCCATCAGGCGACCACGTCGGCTGCTGGCAATAGACTCCCGAGGTCAACTGTCTCTGGTTGCCACCATCCCCATCCATAATCCATAGAGAGGGAATCGAGTCTTCCCGTGTAGAAACAAACGCCACCTGCTTTCCGTCAGGAGACCATTTGGCGTGATCGTTGAGATACTGACCGTGCGTCAGTTGAGTGAGTCGACCGGAGCTGATGTCGAGTAGCCAGATATCAAGGTCTGTTGAGCGGCCCGACGTAAAAACTACTTTTCCGGAAAATCCCATACTTCCCCCGTGGTTAGCGATTAGAGGGACGGAGGAAATCGTATAAAGCTTTATAAGCTGAGCCGAAATTAAGAACTACACGGTAGTAGCGTCCTCTAAAGACCTTTTATACCCAGACGTTCCGAGAATTTCCTACGAGCGCCTCGACGGCTTAACCAATCTCCTCGGAGGAACTCGTATTTTTCACGAATCGGTGACGCAGACACCTGAAAAGGGCTGAACAGAGGAACAAGGAACCTGTGAAGACTCCTAATGTCTGAGGTTTTTACCGTAGAGAGTGAGAGCAAGCATGCACATATCAAGGTTTTTAACATCCGCCGTAATCTTAACAGTAACGATAACAAGCTCTCCAGCATTAGCTCAGAGCGAGGCGCCCGAAAGCCCCGGTCTGTTGGGCCGATTTACTAATGCGGTATCAACCGTGATGTACTGGAGCCCATCAGCAATCCGCGCTCGCGTTACCAAAAATACCCTCAGCAGATGGTGGAACGCGCCCGCGGAGGAGACTCCAGAACCAGGGTACAGCGGCGCACCCTCTCTTCTTGAGTTACCCTCCAAGGTCATAGATGAAGTGCGAGACCTCAACAGCAGTTTGGTCGACTCTCTTCGCGAGGAGGCGGCGGAGGCTGGCGATGAGCTCGGCGTGTATAGCAAAGAGGAGTACCAACACTACGCCGAGAGCGACTTGGGGCAAACGACCAAAAGCATCGCAGCAAATGCTCTCACAGCTGTTCAAGCAGTAGCCGTGGAGGCAGTAGCAGCTCCGGCGATGGGGACGTCCTCAATGGCCTCGTGGTCCGGCACCACGTTAGCAAAGAACCTCGCGTATCTGGGAGCGATGCAGGCAGGTTTCTCTGCCGGACTTACAACGGCGCAGGTTTATCAGAGCCCAAAGGATTTTGATACTAACGATATCGCGCACCTCTACACCCGCATCGCCGCAGACCAATTTAGCTCGTCTTTCATGATGGGAGGGCTGAACACTGCTTTCAATAGAGCGCTAGGGTTCGCCGGAAAACATCTGAAGGTGCCACTTGCGGCACTAGGCAAGTATGCCTCGGTTGATAATGTGGATACCGTCGGAGATTTCAGTACAGTGGCCGCCGATGCTGACCATGTCTTTTTGGGAACCACGGTAGACCATACCGGCAACCCAGACGCTATCACCGCCTACGAAAATCTACAAAACGAGGGAGAACGATTGGCCATGGATTACCTGGCTAACATGGACGCCGCCGTAACACAGAAATCTGAATATGAGGCGGCGCTGGCGAAGAGCAAGGAGCTCTACGAGTCGGGAGACATTTCGTCGGAACAATACGCTAAATTCAGGACGCATTTTGAAGCGAAGCGCAAAGAGCTCGCCGAGACAATCGACCAGCTGGACCAAGACTTCAAATACAAGTCCGACGAGTGGTATCGCCAAATGGAGGCTCTCGAGAATTACAGG
>CANLCB010000005.1 GCA_947488865.1 Deltaproteobacteria bacterium
ATTGGAACCTGGCGGGAATAGAATTTGGTAGGAACATCGAGAGTCTCGAATTCAACTTGAATCTGCGTCCGGATGTAACTTCCACCAGAGAGATTTACCAGGAACGTCTCAAAAGGAACGATCGCGCCCAGTGGCTCCTCGCCCTCCTCAAGCTCCTCAGCTTCCTCAAAGCCCTCTGGCTTATTGTGAGGCTCAGCAGCAAGTTCTGGCTTAATCTCAGAAACCTCTTTTGGCTCTTCTTTCATGAGGAAGTAACCAGCCGGCACACCGATCAATACAAGCAATGCGACGACACCGCCTATAGCGATGAGTGTCCGCTTGTTCTTCGAGGGGGCCTCTGGTGCCGCGACCTCTGGAGCTTCTTGCTTTTCTTGCTCAGCCATCTTAAAAATTAAACCCTCGACACTCGAATTCCGCCCACCGGAGACTCACTGACCGGCCGCAGAAAATCCGCTTCATTACACTCTCCAAACACTTCAATCTGCACCGTTACTGGATCACCAAGATCACGATGAAGAAGCTGCCCTATGCGTTCAATAAATCGCGCTCGATCTATCGACCGGTCACAAACGACTATCGAGGCAAGCACCGCGGTACCTCGAAGGGGGCGCAACTCTTCCTCCATCCGCCACCCGTGAGGTTCTCTCGTTCTGTCAGAGAGGGACTCCCACTCATCGGCAAAAATCGGAAGCTCTACGAGAGGATCGGATCCCCTCAGGGAAGGTTCGGAAGCAAGGGTGATGCCATTCTGTGGATTGGCCGCATTCTGAGCGCTAAATGCTCGCCCTGATTGAAGATGCCCTTGCTCTTTCAGTCGGTCCCACGGCGTCAAAACTAAGAAGAAACACAGTAAAAGTGTCAAAAGATCGCCAAAGCTGATGTACCACACCACCGAACCTGGTGCCCCATCATGCTGAGCCATCATTTGTCTATTGGAGGATAACGGTGTCATCGAATGCCTCCTCTAAATAAATTTTTATCGTTCCCGGACTCTCGGATCGGCCATACACCAAATATCGAATCGCCGCCGAGGAGATACCTTCGGCTTTAAAGTATCGCTCCAAAGAAGCAACCTCTCGCATCGCCCAGGACACGCCCGCATCTCCTGGCCGAGACGAAATCTCGGTCGTCGGAATAGCGATAACGATCTTAAGATCATGCTCTTTGAGAACGGTTGCCAACGCTTTTAGCTCCGCCTGGTTTGGAACTACACTCCCCTCGTCAGTAAAAACTTGTGATAAGGTAATGCTTCCCAATCCATGCGCTTGCGGAGCGTTGTTCTTGCGCAGAGCGTCGCGATTTCCAGTATGTGACGCTCTCTGAAACGCGCCGAGAGTAAACACAAGTACAATCAGCAGCACGGCTACATACTGAGTGTAAAACGCCTTCAAAATGCGCCGATTACATCCAGATTGTGCGACGGTAGAGACGCTCACAAATCCCCTTAATTATTGGCCGCCACAGAGACAAAGCTTTGCAATCGCTGCTCCAACAACAACGGGCTCTCAGACCGAGCGACACTCAACAGGCCCTCAAGAGTTATGTCTTTCGCTATCTCTCGCTCGTGAGCGACCACTCTCAATTTTCCAGCCATCGGGAAGAAGAGAAGGTTGGCCGCGACAGACCCGTACAAAGTCGCCACAAGAGCGAGTGACATCGCTGGCCCCACAGCAGCCGCGTCTTGAAGCGATGACAGCATGTGAATCAGTCCAATAAGAGTTCCAATGAGTCCCATTGCCGGAGCAAAGTTGCCCATGGTTTCCCATACCTGCACCGACCTCCAGACCTGGTCGTTCGAGGTGCGCATCTCCTTTTGAAGAATACGGTTAATCTCGTCAGCGTTTTGCCCATCAACCGTTAATTGGAGACCAAGCCGAAGAAAGGGATCAGTCTCTAAAGCGGCCTCGTCTTCGAGAATGAGCACACCATTCTCTTTGACTCGACGGGAAAGCATTACGACATACCCCATTCGCTCTAAGGGGCCCTCATTAGGTTGAAACAAAACCCCTCTGGCCGCGGCAAGCGCGTTACGAATGTCGCGAGTTGAAAACTGAATGAGCGTTGAAGAGAGCGTACCGCCTAAAACAAGGAACATCCCCTCTAAACTGATAAAGGTAAGAGGTTTCCCTCCCATCAGAGCGCCGAACAACACGAGCCCCGCGGATAAACAGAGTCCTGTAATCACCGAGGTCTGCATCGGCGGGCGCTCGTCGTTCCCTAATCGCGTCCGCGCAAATCGCATGTTTTCGTTCGAAACTTCGTTCATATCGCTCCCTTCGAAGAGTCCTCTCGGTAGGCATTGGTGTCATGCAACCAACACGCCGAGAGATACGCATATGGCCTTGTCCACCCGCTGATGTCGGGCTTTTTGGCACACTCCTCGCCTACGGTATTCAGATGAGCGAAACAGACCTGAAGGTTGCACCTATTTTTTCGGCTAGTTATCTACGCTCAGGGATGCCAATAGGTTGGCACGGCCGAACTAGCAAAACGACATCTCAAACCAGTGGCGTCAACGAGTTGGCTGTTCCGACAACAAGGAACGCCCTCTTCAAAAAAGGTCAGTTGCCCTGCCCGTGGGAAACTCCGATCTCCTGATAAATGTCGACCTTGCTGGTATGAAGCTCCTCAAGAAACTGCTTGAAAGAAGAGAGCGAAGAACGTGAAGTTCCCCCTCCCCCGAATCGGGAGCCGAGGTTGTTGTGCTGAGCCATGAGCTCCGCGACAGTGTTGGAGCATTGAACGTACCGTGGACGTTCCTGAGAATTGAACGCCGCTAACTTTAGGCCGTTAGAAACCGATAGTAAAAACTTAGCTCGCTCATCCAACGCAGAACGTAACCACTCTTTCCAAAATCGTTTCATGGTGGAACATCCCGCAACACCATTCGACAAAGAGGTCTCCAAATCGGAATCTAAAATGGTGTCAAGAACGAATGGGCACGTTCCTCGCTGGGCTACGCAATACAGATAGGCCACGGACAGATAGGACAAATCTGCTGGGGTTAACTCTTCAGGAACCCCCTTTCCCCCATCCACCGCGATTTTATCAACGCTCGCTACCCATCTTCGCAAATCTTCGAGACTCTGGAGCTGGGGATTACTCTCCGATTCCTTTACATCGGCGTATTCAATACTACCCACTAGAGCTCCGCTTGGCTTATTGCCCGCCTGAGAGTTCGATACCTCTTGAGCATATGCCCCCGGGCCCTGGACCAAGCCAACGAACAAGATTAAGAACAATTGAGCCCAAAACATGACTTTTTTCACGCTCCCTCGTACAACCAGAATCGGCACATTTCCCGTTTTTCTATTCAAAACAAGCCTAATAAGCTCACGCTAATCTCCGCCCCTCAACCATGCAGCCTCCCTTTTTTGATCTTATTTTTGCGCGCCCTTTCGTACAGCTATAAGCCAGTTACGCCGACACCTTAGGCATGAAGGCAAATATTGGATCAGCACTAGCTAACATCGCGCATGGATTCGCGGCTTCATACTCGACAGCCCTCAGCACATTACGAGGGATATCCCGAGATAAGAGCGACGAACCCACCAAACCTATGGTCAATACCGCTATCAGTGGGCCGGTAGCTCAAGCTATCAACAAGGCACCTGAGTTTAGCGACGACCTGAAAGAGGGGTCGTCGATGCATCTAGTCGCTTAAAATTTGGTTAAGAAGGCCTGTTAGGGCTTTCTTCGATATACCAATTTGAGGGTGTAAAAACGCTCGCCATTGGGCGCCGCGTCAAGCATCCGCACCTCGTACTCATTCGGCGAGACGATAGCAATCTGGGTGTGGGTCTCCTTGGGGCGTCCCAACAACGGGTCGTAAACCTCACCATAGAGGTCGAAGATATTTGTCGCCGGCGAAAACTCTCCCCGAGACACCGCCATAGCGGTTGTTAGAGAATCCATCCACATCGTGGAGAAGAGTTTCGCCCCTCGGTCATACCCCATCAATCCAAGACCTTCGTACCCCTCTCCATGAAATCGTTCTTCAAGGAATCGATCGCCAAGAATCCATGAGGTATGAGACGACCCCTTCGAACGATCTGGAACAGCGCTCGGAGCGCTGAGAGAGGTAATCTCGACATCCCAGTCGCCAACCAACCCGTTCAAGATTTTATGAGACGGTCCAGGCTTACCTAGCGCAAGCCAATCCTCTGGCGTGAGATCTCTAGGATGGATCCCCTCAACATACAAAGAGCCTCGACGAGAGAGACATCCACTAAAAACTAAGACAAGCACCAACAACAGAGGGATAAATTTCTTCATGTGTAACTCCAAACGCCCCCCTCAAGAATCTTACTTCGACGAAAACTTCCAATGCCAAGGCTCATACACGAGATTATGAGGATTAGAGCGGGGAAAACTTTCCGTAAATCCAAACTTCCCCGCGTTAGCTACCAACCACTGATAGGCGGAGGTTTTCTCGAATTCCTCCTCTCCAGGTGGACATCCGACGGTAGTAATATCAATTGCTTCCCCAGTGTGATGCTCGGAGAATCCAGGGGCGGCAAGAGAGCGGAGAATATCAGCTATGGCGATTCCCTTCGCTAACTTCCCGGCGATAATTCCCTGTTGATACACATAGGAGCGAAAACCAGAGAATGGCTGCAAATCGACCCCCTCGCCACAAGCGGCGGTTCGTAACGCGCCCCATGCCGCGGTCGCCGCTGCGGTCAATACAAGAGGCCGGCCGGCTCCATCAAGTTGAGCGACTACCAACGATGAAAGCTCTACCTCTTGATAAAAGGGAAGTCCCGTCTTTTCTTGATAATCAGAGGGAATCCCAAGGTCAGAGTGAATGCGAGCGAGAATCGGGTGATTTTTAACAGACGTCATCGTTTCTCTAGTCCCTCCTTTCATCGGTTTTTCTCATTCCCCCCTCAGTATGTCGTGAACGAGGCATTAGCGACAACCATAAGGTTTTCACAGCCATAGGCGGTAAAAAACGAACAGCCCTAGTGCGACTTGGTGAATTGTGAGGAGAGAAAAATTTCCAACAGCCGCACTAGCGTACAGAGGAATTGGACACCACAAGTGTAGTTCACGCCATAGTTAAGGGGAAAGGGTAAATAAGGGAAAGCCAGGAAGCTCAAGATTACAGACTTGGCTAAAGTTACTCTTGAACTCTCTGTCCGTTCTCAAAGGTAAGAAGCTCTTCCTTTCCCGTTTTCCTATCTCGAACCTTCACGCTCACGGTTCGACGACTAGCGGCTTGAAGCTTAGTACCAGAATTGAAGAGGGCGCCCTCCCCTATTGGACCGGCCGCTTTTGCGAGACCTGCGTCCTCCGAGCCGCGTAGCACAAGAGCCAAACGGCCATTAAGAGCAGCAAGGCGCACACGCATCGCGTCTCGAACTGACAGTAGTAATGTCACCGTCTGAGGAACTTCTTCGTCTTTTGTCTTCCCGTCGACAGTCGCGCCTTCCGCCTTCTTATTCGCGGATAGTACTTTCGCATTAGGAGCGACGACATATGCCATCTGAGCACCTAAATCGCGAGTTACCCAAATAACGTCAACTCGAGCGCCGGGCTGAGCCCATCCCTCTACGCTACTAATCGCGTCCACAGAAATAGCTATCGCCCGGTACCCTGGAGGAATACTCGCTGTTAACGCATTTACAGGTTGAAGACTTGTAAGGAAATCTCGATGAACAGGCTGCCCGACAACCAACACTCCTCGACTATACAGTCCCTTGACCTCCTCAAAGTCACGAATAATCTCGGGACCAACTAGAACTTCCGGTTTCTTTACGCGATGGAAGAGACGAGGCTCTAGCGTCGCTCCAGGAGGGATGGACTCTATTGGAACGATTACTTCTACCATTCCTGGCTCAATGATGTTTTGTGGGGCGGTAACTGTCGAGGCAGTGCCTTGCTCACTTGAAAAATGAATAGAGGCGATTATCCCCGCGAGCGAGATGGACATGATCAGCGCGCCAAGCCCAACCTTCATAAGCTGAGCGTTCGATCTGCGTCTATGACTTCGAGCGAATGTGTTATTCTGAAGCATATCTGCGCGAGTAGGAAGCACCGTATCTCAAGTATATCTCACAGAGATGTGAGGTTACCGATAACGAGAGCTACCATAGGAGTTCCTCCTACATAACTATCGGCATGAATACCCAAGATGCTTCAGCGTTTTTTTAGAGAGGGACAACCCATTGAAAGAACAAGGGTAATATCCCCGCTGATAAATCCAGTTCCGTCATTGCAGGCCGGTTGTGCAACCTAGTGGTCCTACGGAGTCTTCCGCAAGAGATTGATCTGCCCCATCAATAAAACCAACGCGGTTTCCACGCGGACAACTCTCGATCCCAATCCAACCACCTCAAAGCCACAGGAACGAAAGGCGGAGACCTCGTCGTCGCTCCATCCTCGCTCAGGTCCGATCGCCAGAATGAGTGGAGCTGCGCGTACCCGCGGCGCGTCAGCTACTACTAATTCGTGTCCTTGAGGATGCGCGACCATTGAAAGGGCTTGCCCACTATAGGTGGCGATAGAAGGATAATGATTCTTCAAGAAGTATGAAAACGTTCGGTGAACCTTAATTTCAGGAGAAATAGTCTCCCATACTTGCTCAAGCGCTTTTACAGTCTCATCGCGCAGAGACTCATCCTCAAGCGCGTGAGAGCTCAAGTAACTTTTCTCCCCCAACTCGCTACGCACGAAATGCACAGAGCGAGCACCCAACATCACAGCGGCTTGAATTACCTTCTTTACTGTCTGTGGTCGAGGCACTCCCATTATGAGATCAATTGGAAGCGGAGGACTGGCCTCTTCGAAAAACCGAGTCTCTAGGACAACACGGTCACGCGTGGCGGATTCAATGAGCGCTTCTCCCTTTGCCCCACCGAGTATTCCTATACGAACGGACTCTCCAGCGCGCGCCTCATGGGTCTCGTAAGCATACAATGCGCGAGAACCCACCAATTCAGCTCGCGATTGAGAGATACACTCTTCAGGCAACAGTATTAAAGAATTCACTTTAGTCCTTGACGGAGGGATGTTCCTCACCACGATCGCATGAGAGCCTTGCATGAATCAAATACTCGAGAAATCATGGATAACACAGTGTATTTTTTGTAGACTTTCCGACCAAGGCGGCGAACAAAGCCTTCGGTTCGAGCACTTTGAAACTGAACAGAAAACAAATTGGAGACAACGACAAAACAGCCACGACGTCGAGAACCCTTCTTCGAGACCTCGGAGATACGAGTGTCCCACGGAGTATTGACGACCGCGAATGCCTTTCCTCTGATGAATCTTTTTGATGTGTCGGATCCTCCGAAGCCTTGGCGAAGGGAGAAGCAAGATTCTCTGAATGCTTGGTAGGAAAGGTTTTTTCACCTATGTGTAGTATAAGCGCCTCTAGTAGAAATAAGGACCCAATGACTGACAAAATACTCTCAGCCGTAGACCAGCTTCTTGCCCTAAGAGCCGCGGAAAATAACTCTGTGCCCCATCCCTCCAAGGCGCCTCATTTC
Source organism: Deltaproteobacteria bacterium (assembly GCA_947488865.1). Lineage (GTDB taxonomy): Bacteria > Bdellovibrionota_C > UBA2361 > UBA2361 > OMII01 > OMII01. Next base: position 7,494 of record CANLCB010000005.1, read on the forward strand.
GTTCACGCGACACTAGCAGCCTTATTTCCGCAACTCGCCCTCAGGTCGGCCACTACCCGAGAGAACCTGCTGGAACTGGTGACAACAGCGTCATCCGCTCTCCACGAGCTTAGCGTTCCTGTAATCCCCAACCGCTCAGAACTCGGAACATTACAAGACAAGTTCATAGACGAACTCCCCAAATTCTACTCCCTATTAAAAGAGGATGCGGAAGCGCTTTTCCGAGGAGATCCGGCAGCCCGAAGCGTCGACGAAGTAATTGTATCGTATCCCGGCTTCATGGCTATTGCCGTCTATCGCCTGGCCCATTGGCTTTATAAAAACCAGATAGCCATTGTGCCGCGAATGATCTCAGAGTACGCGCACATGCTCACGGGTGTTGACATACATCCCGGGGCGACGATCGGTCGCTCGTTCGTCATCGATCATGGAACCGGTATTGTTATTGGAGAAACAACCATCATCCATGACAACGTAAAAGTTTACCAAGGCGTAACACTAGGTGCCTTAAGCGTCGACAAATCGATGGCGGACATTAAACGTCATCCAACAATAGAGAGAGATTGTATCATTTACGCCAACGCGACAATTCTTGGAGGGGCGACAACCATTGGGGCGGGAAGCGTTATTGGGGGCAACGTGTGGTTAACCGAAAGCGTGCCACCCGGCTCTCGAGTCTACCACCGATAATTGGGCCGCGCCCTCTAAGCCCCACCGATGGATAAAGGAACTTTCCGCCCCCCCTTTCACAATAAGCGGACGCTGAAAAAACATCTTATCATGAATTTTTAGGAAACGATGTCGCAACCATTCTCTAAGAGGAAGATCGAGCTCTTCCTCTAGTGCATGGCAAGAGCTCTCTAGGACTCCTTGCACAAGCTCATCAAGAGAACATTCAGAGACACGCAATCCCTTGAAATTGGCAGAATTCGACCACCAGTGATGCCCAAACACTCCCAAAATACACTCGGTCAAATGCACATACAGCAATCGGCTCTGAAGCTCACGTTTGATTCCACGGTCCTCCGAACACATATCGCTAAGAGCAATCCAAACGTCTACCGGATGGAGCTGTGTTATCCAGCACAACGCTTCCAGGGGCAACATTCCGGGGAGCGTCGACTCAGTTCTAGAGGCGGAGAGCCTTCCCCGCAACCCAGCGAGCACTAGATCTTTCACTCGCTGCCTGTCGGCTTTTGCCTCATGAGCGCAAGGCATCTCCAAAAGTTTGTTTCGCAAGGAACCTCTAGTCCCGCGCCAGAACTGCGACTCTGCGTCATTAAGCAATCGCTTGCTCCAAGAAACCGGAGGAGCGAGCCGCGATGAAATCTCCGTTCGCTCGTTATCACAAGCCTTCGCGGCATCGAGTGATTGAAGTTCAAGACGCCCCTCGATCATGAGAAGAAGCGCTTGAGCGCGCCAATAGTCAATCACATCGAGCTTAGCGCCTGGAGCGAAAGTGACTTCCGTTGGATCCCGCGACACGATCGATTTCTTCAGCTCCACCGCCTCTCGTACCAACTCGGCATCCAAGGCGCTTAAGTCGTGAGGGATGGGGAGTTGCCGCATTACCCCCTCAGGGAGTTGAGCCTTCCCTCCTACAGCTCGAACAGCTAGAGAACCCAATCGAGAATTTAGAAATGCTATTAAACGAATGTCTTCGACAAACACACCCGACGCCGACGCTCGGCCAAAGCTCCAACCAGCGTCCTTTTGTCGCAATCCGAGAGCGCCATTGGCAAACCATGTGTATGTCCATCCCGGGCGTTCAAACCACTCCTCAACGCCGATACCCGACTTAGGATCCGCTCGAAACCGACTCTCTCCGCGCCCCCAATCAATGAGGTATCGATTAAAACCGTACCAACGACCATAGCCTCCCCCTTTCGCGTGCACTTTGAAGCGCGCATGGTCAGGCGGAACCTCCCAATAGTGACGAACAAATTGCCGGTCATCGCTGGTCTGTAAGCCAACCACGACAGAGGCCATGTCACGAACCAGCCTCCGCTGATCCAGCAACCCTATCGGAAGCTGCCCTTGCAAAAGGAACGCTCTCGAAGAGCCCTTGGCAAGAACCTCCTCCTGCTTGATACAGATAGAGGAGCGTCCTTCGTCCGCGCTAAGTCGCGTATTCGAGAGAGCCTCGGCCTTCTTCTCGAAATCTTTCAAAGATGCGTATGAAAGGTGACGAAATGTATGTTGAGCAGAAGGAGGCTTGAGCACCGCCGATAAAAGCACTACACCTACGCCATCATGAAGTCCGGCAAGAGAACTGAAAGCTCTCCTCCCCAGCTCACAAATCACATCGAGAGATAAGAGCCTGTAAAGTCCCTCGAATCCCTGGCCGCCTGTTCGCAGAGGCTCATACCCCTTCAAGCGAAGCCATTTATCCACTGTAACAAGCCCTACCGCGCCACCCGAATTAAGAAGTTCCACGCACCGCTGCATGAACGCGGCGCAAATATCGAGAGAGGTCGCGGGGTAATGCGTGTCGAGAAAATCACGCACCTCTTTGGACAACTTTCGCCGTCCTATGTACGGGGGATTAGTAAGGACGCAGTCATACCTTCGCCGTAAAACCGGACACGCGTCATCACGATCGAGGGTACCCAGCGTAGCGCCACACATCTGTATATTATGCAGAAGCGTTGCGACCACTGAGCGCTCAATCACACCATCGATCCGCCCTACCTCCAAGACTAGAATAGCTCTCGCTAATTCCACGGCACCCGAGTCAATGTCGCACCCAAAAAGATGAGACATGCTTTGCGCCGCAGAGCGACTTTCGTCAACTCGGTTAAAATACCGAAGAAGAGCGACCAGGAAATGCCCTGCCCCACAAGCTGGATCTAAAACGTCAACCTGCCCTTCACTTACCGCGCTCCTCGCGAGGGGCACGCAATGTTCACATAGAAACGAAGTCATGTACTCTTCAGTGAATAACTGCGTCGCCGCGGCAACAGAATATGCCGCGGACCGCTCTTCGTCCTTGCGATTAATCGCCCACGTGCTCAAATCCCGAGCCGCTTCATTCCAAAATTGATATGCCCATCCAATTAACAATGGGTCTCGACTACAAGCGTCGCTAACCTCATCAGAGACCCACACAACAGAACACGCAGGCTGCTCTTCCTTTATCTCTTCGAGCATATCCGGAGCGACGACTCGAAAAACTCCTATCGCCTCCGAGCGTTGCATCGACAACCCCCTCGCGGCAGTGCGCAGAATGAGCTCAGAAAAATAGAAATTTCTGGATAGATGTTCAGGCTGCCCGTCGCCTGATGCGAGCCGTCGGGCGGCACGAGTCGCCTTACGCACCAGCCTTCTTAATTCCTCAAATTCCTCCCGAAGCATATGGATTGGTACCTTAAGCAATCAGAACTACATATCTAGAATTACAAACATCGAACAGCCCACAAATTCGAATATCCCCAAGCCTTTGCACCGCTCCTCCGGAAATTGAATTCAGACCGCTCTTCAGTTTTTGACGCCCCCGGTCGCCCCCCACGCTAGCTAGACCCCTTGAATCATTAAACATGTGTACTTCTGAGACCTTCAGGGAGATAGGCTCATAGTTTGACTTCCGACCGACGCGGTTGGTAGTGTGAGCAATAGATGTAACTCTTAAGTTCTCACGATGGCTCTTCGACAGCGAGCGTCATTACGACGCACACAAGCGAGCGATAACCGGGATCTCAAATCGAGATCGGTAAATCGCTCTTCCCGAAAGCCTCGTAGCTCTAAATCCCAAGCAAACATTAAGCTAGTTCCGAGAGACCCCTCTCTTGAAGCGTTTCTAGACCCAAACAAAGAGTTCGATTCCCCTCTTTCTATACCAGTGGATCGACCAGAAGCCGCTCCATCGAAAGTTGAAGTCGCTGTGCGGACACTCGGAGAACTAGAGTCGGCAGTGCTAACCGCTCTCTTTCCACCGGCGGGCGGCCCCCCGGCGACCCTTGAAGAAGTCTCCGAAGAGTTAGGAATGAGTATCGCTGAAGTTCGGAATATCGCCGACGAGGCGCTTCGAGGACTTCGAGGCGGACGCACTTCAGCTCAACGCCTTAGCAAGGCTTGGAATTAAAACGCTCCGTTACATTTTCACTTGCAGTCTTGCGGACAAGTAGCCGGTGTTTCGGGGCATGGACAGCCAAGCGCCATACATACGATCTCTTCACATGTTCCATTACCGCAGGTATCTTTGCAGGACTTCTGTGCTCTCTTAGAAGCGCCCTCATCTTGAATAAAGCGCATGCCGTCCGAAGTAATACACTGGCCGGGATAACTTTTAAGCACCTTACCCCCACCCGAAACACATTCCTGATAGTTGAGCGGCTTACGCGGCTCCTCTGGAGGACTGGCGTAGGAAGAGCATCCAAAAGAGCAGATGCCAATGATACATGCGAAAATCCCGTAGCGCGCTGACCTCACCATATAACCCTCCCAAATCGAATTACCTAACTATACCTTACAGATCAAGGTGCCGCACTGGGCGAAGGGAGGACAGGGCGAGAACCAACAACATGCGGGCTCGAGCACGCGCCGATATTTTTTCGAAGTCTCCCGAAAAGCGACACTTTTCGAAGAAGGTCGCCGCCCGATGGTTACACCCCTTCTGTTGAGGATGACGAAGACAATACTTAGCTGAGTCCCGCGCGAATTCCCTACCGGAACCGTAAGAACGACAAACCTTTTTCCAAGGGGCCTCGGGAACGCCGTTCTCAGCGTAGGCAGACGCCAAGCCTGCCGCCAACAGGATAACGATCATAAGCCCGAAGTGTTTGAGGATCCTCATAGCATCACCTCCATCAAGGAGCTCCTCGGAGCTCTGTCCCCATGACCGACCTGCACAGTTACTACTGTAAAGAAACGGCTTTTACATGAAGCCTCTTGAGGTATAGGCCCCCAATTTTGTTCAAGAAGGCTTAGCAAATCAAAACTATTGGCTTATTTTGTGAGCACCTGTGAACGCAACTTCATAGAATAGGAATATCCACCATGAAGAGGTTCGTTACGAGCTACTCGTAAAGCACCTCTACAACGAGCAGTCTGGAGAAGTAAGAGATCCTTGCTGAGACCGGAAATAATCAGCCCGAACAAACAACGCGAAGTCCTCATCTTTGGAACCGGCCGAGAAAATCTCACACCAATCAGGCGAAAGAAGAAGAAGAGAAACGAACGGACTACCCTGCCGCCACATGATCGTGCCGGGATTTACTTTAGAAATGAAATCAGACCACTGAGCTCTTCCCGAAAAACTCGCGCGATACATCTGCCATATCTCGTCCGGATTTACATTAGTGCGCCCATCAATCGCGACCTTTTGAAGAGGGTTGCCATCTTTGTCACTAAATCGATACATCAAATATCCCCCTGCCCCAAACTCGTTGAGAATGGGCATCGGAAGATGCTTGTCTACTATGAAATCAACGGCTCGTTGCGGGACCATGCTTACATGAAGAGGTATAGCCCGTATGCGCTGAATGTTGATGACTGACACGCACGCCATAAAAAATACAATCGTCATGCCGGTCTTTGACTGAAGGCTCATGAAATTAGCCCTAGCCAAAAGTAGTCCCTCGGCGAAATTGTCGTGAACGCTGGTTCGATGAGCCGCTCCGCTAATCCGCCACCACGCGGAGAAGAGCATCACCCATACAATCGCGGCAAACGGAATAAATTTAACAGCGGTGAACCCGGCTAAAAGCATCCCCGCCCCCAGAATTCCTCGAGCCAGCGGCGGAAGCGCTCGCGTTGTATACGACACCACCAAAACCAAGAAGACTAAAAGTAACACGAACACCGCGGAGAATTGCAGAATAGTCGCGGGCTGAAATTCAGCGATGAGCTGATATTTAAGAGGATGGCCACCTTTCTCAAAGAACGTGAGCCACTCTCCTCCAAAATAAGGAGTCCACAGGGTTCCAACGAAAAACGCGGTGGCGCTAAGAACAGCTCGCCGAAACGAAACTTCAGATTTGCTGTTCTGCAAACTCCACAATCCAATCGCGACGAGACCAAGAGCTGCGGTCAGGTGAGTGTTAGCCCAGGCACATCCCAGCAAAGAGAGCGCCAGAAGTCGTTTTTTGGATATCCCCTTGTCCGCTATCTCGTCAGCGACAAAAATCGCTAGAGCGAAAAAGATCCACACAAAAACTTGGGGGCGAAGAGTGAAATTGTTGTAACACGCCACCGCGGCATAGAGACCAAAGAGCGCCCCGATAAAGTTATCGCGCGCGAGGCGGCCACACACGTACTGTAAGCACCCCGTAAGTATGACGCCCAAAAACAACTGAGCGTAAGCTAAGCCCGTCGCTCCCCATGCGTTGTCGATCGCGGCGAATAAGACCTCAACACTCCAGGAGTACGCCCTCCAGAGCTTCTCATCAGAAAACATATTCCAATAATCAACCCTAGGAACCGCATGATGAGAGATAATCCATCGCCCAACGGTGATGTGCCACCATAAGTCTGGGTCGGCGATCGGAAGTGAGATGTACGAACCAACCACAACCGCCACAAACAGCCACAACAATAATTGCGTGAGTTTAGAGTCTCTAATCATGAACTAATCAGTCCTACATATTGTCAGATGGCGCGAACATATGGCGTGGCACAACACTCGCGGTAATCAGTCGTCATATTACTAGATCGGAGCTCTCCCGACGCCTCAAGAGAAAAAAACGACTGTACCGCGCGAGAAAAAGCTCGCAATAAAGGCTATGAATATCCGAAAAACGAGCTAGGGACTCGAAAAGATTTATTTTTTGCGCAACCGCTACAGCCTCAACGAGCACTCATGCCACTCCAAATAGAGCTCCCCAGCGGTCAAACAGGTTTTGGATAGAGCCTACGCGTTGAAATACGCTCGCAAGTTATGTTCAATTCTCGCGTGAGGGGGCGAGGTATCAATCTGACATTCGGTACCGGTGATCCGCTCAAAGCTCTTAATGTAATGAGTAACAAGCTCTGCCCTGTAGGCTTCGGGGATAGAGGGAACAGGCCCATCCCCCTTAAATCCTCGCTCCATCAACCAACGACGAATCGGTTCTTTGTCCAGCATCTCTGGAGCCTCTCCGTCTCGCAATCGTTGCTCATAGGATTCCGCTACCCAAAATCGCGAAGAATCGAGCGTGTGAATCTCATCCGCCAAAACGACTCGTCCATCGACAATACCAAACTCGTACTTCGTATCCGCGAAAAGGAGCCCCCGCCCCATCACGTCCTTGGAAGCCATAGCGAAAAGAGCCAAGGCGTGCGAGCGGACCTGTTCCCATACCTCGGGTTGAACAATTCCTTTGTCGACAATCTCTCGCTCTGAAATGGGAACGTCATGTCTTCCCATCGGCTCCTTTGTGGACGGCGTGATGATGGGCTCAGACAGCTGCTGGAACTCGCGCATACCAGACGGGAGGCGCACTCCACTTACTGGGCTACCCGCCGAGTAATCTCTCCACGCGCTTCCTGCCAAATACCCACGCACTACTACCTCTACGGGAATAATGGCGGCCTCCTTTCCAATCATCACACATGGGTCCGGTACCGCGACCACATGATTTTCCACAATCGAAGATGAACGCTCGAACCAATAGTTCGCAAGCTTGGTCAACACCTGCCCCTTGCCGGGAACAGTCGTGATGTTCCGATCAAAGGCGCTCAATCTATCCGTGGCTATTAAGACTCTCAAACCGTTGCGGACATAACTATCCCGCACCTTCCCCACGTACCGAGAGCCCAACCATTCGAAATGAGTTTCTGATAAAGATTCTGGAAGAGATACGGCCATTCAAAGCTCCTTAAGGTGCGATACGCTAACGCCTCGGTCTATCGAAATGAAACGCGACGATATTCGACTCAATAGCGCTCCAAACCTGATTACATGAGGCAAATGAACCTGACGCGTTTTGTAAAGAACGCGCCGAAAGAAGTAAAGAACGCGCCGCTGTCCGATGGGCCTTAAGATCCAGCGACACCTCGGCATACGCCATGAGAGCAATCGCCTGATTATTTAACAACGCGGCCTCAAGCGTTGGATTATCACCAGCACGAAGATTGGCGCGGGCGGACTTGAAGGAAGCAAGCGCGCACAAGAGGTCCCCTCCTTCGAGCGTAGAAGCGGCGAGCGCCTGTGAAAGGTGATAGGTTCCGGACATCCAAACAGGTAACGCTCTGTGAGCGTTCGAACTCCAACGAGTTCGCAGCGCCGCGACGCTTCGAACGGCGCGGTCAAATTCGATATCTTCACGCGAAGAACGCACTATTTCGGAGAACTGCCCAATCGGCCCAAGCATTCCAGTTACAAATTCCGCGGTAGTCGAATTGGCTCCAGAAGAAACTCCCACCCACGGAACTCCCACGATCAAGAAGACATCCTGAATTTTGCGGCGGTTCAAGAGCTGCTGTCCTACACTCCCCTGAGGCAACCGAGAGAGAGAAAAAGGCTCAGGGACTCGCATGGAAAGATTAAGCCAGCGCTCTCCTCCCCACACAAGGGCTCCAGCATTCTGTTGAGACATTAAAAATTCGCGGGCCTGCTCGGCCGAGCTGACTACCTTCTCTTGAGTAACTATCTGAGTAGCCCCTCCTGGGCCGTATGCCTTGCGGAGCTTGTCGCGAATAATAACAGTTTCACTGCCTAGTGGGTCGTCTTTCATCCGAGCGACAACAAGAGCTCCCGGCGAAACGCCCATATTCGAATACTGAAGGACAGCTCCCGAAAGCGCGGCGAGCGCGGCAATTCCGATGATGACCTTCGGAAGTCGAACGGAACTGATAATGAGCCTTGACAGACCGAACAGGACAACAGGTAAAACGACGAGTTGAGCCAAAATTCGCGCCTGCGAACCACCCCCACAAACAACAGCGAGAATAGAGCCTACGGCACAGGTAGCGTAGGTCATTATAAGAGGATTGGACGCAAAACGAGTTCGAGAGAACATGGCGACTAAACTTACCACCTCACAGCGAGGGAAGCGAGGCATAACCCCCGCTCTCCTCCGTTCAGAAGGCTCTCTTTGCTGCGAGCAACAAAAACGTAAAAAATTCCGTCACATGAGGCGCTTACGGATGAAAGCCTTCGCAACGAGCGGAATAGCGACGTATTCCTAACGCGTCGCTCGTTACTCTTCTCCGCAGCAGTCCTCTGAGGAGTCCTCGATCCCAAAATGGTCTTTTAAGAACGCGACAAGGTCGAGGCTGCTATTGGGGTCCAGCATCTCCTGCAGATCTTTTCCGCTCATCTGAAGATACTGAACGCCGTGCGATTTCAATAAACCGGGCAATCGACTCTGCCGTTCAAGCTGTTCGACCTCAATGTACTGAGAGAAATCTGGCGCGAACTCAACCACCATCTTGGGGTCATCTTCGCGATCTACAACAGTGAAGAGACACTTATTACGTTCTGCCCACTCACGAGTTTCAGCGTCACATACCTGAGGGCTTCCCGACAAATCCCCACCACAAACGGCGCGCACACTCATACTGAACAGGACCCGGTCCTCGCCAAAAAAGCCCGTTAACAGGCGAAACAATTGAGCCTCAGGTAGAGACATCTCATCCATACTTTTAGTATCGCAGATGCTTGCCTACGGAACAAACCAGAAGATAAAAAGCCAAGAAAAATCAACTTCGGGACAGAAGTGACAGACGACTCGAAGTTTGTTCTACTAATAGGTATGGCGCTACTTGAAGTAAGAATTATTCCCGACCCCATCTTAAGGACCCCAACGCAAAAGGTGGAAATATTTGACCAAAAGCTACACACATTTCTCGACGATATGTACGAGACGATGGTCCACGCGGTTGGCATAGGCCTTGCAGCCCCCCAGGTCGGTAGCGTCCAAAGGCTCGCTATCATGGACTTGAGCATCGAGGACGTTCCAGCGCCGATCATCACCTCCCTCAGTGGAAAGGATCCTCAATCGCACATTCATAAACAACGGCTTGAGATGATTAACCCTGTGCGCATTAAAGAGGGAAAGATGGTTTCATCTGATGAGGGGTGCTTAAGCATTCCCGATTATCGCGACTCTATTAAGAGGCACGAAACCGTAACGATTACCGCTCATGACCGTTACGGAAACGCTTTTCAATGCGAAGCTGCAGCGCTTACAGCTTTCTGCATACAACACGAGATGGACCATCTTGATGGCATCCTGTTCACGGATCACCTGAGCCGCTTAAAGACTCAACTTTTCAAGCGGTGGTGCGTTAAGAACGGCTATACAGAATAGGATAGACAAATCGTCATGAAAGTTCTGTTCTTCGGCACACCCGATTTTTCTGTTCCAACACTTGAGGCGCTCATCCATATGCCCGGTGTTGAGGTGGGCGCTGCATTGACCCAACCTGATCGCCCCGCGGGACGAGGGGGGAAAATCGCGATGTCGCCGATCAAGCAACTAGCGCTCTCGCGTGATATTCCAGTCTTTCAGCCTGTGTCGCTTCGCAAAGAGTTCAGCGGACTCTCTCAAACTCTCCAGGCATACGGGCCGTTCGACATCGGTATCGTCATCGCGTTCGGACAAATATTACCCAAAGAAGTACTTAACTTCCCGAAGCATGGATGCGTCAACGTCCACGCCTCTATTCTTCCTCGATGGAGAGGAGCAGCGCCCATACAACGAGCGATTCAAGCGGGCGATTCTGAGACAGGCGTATGCTTAATGCGCATGGACGAAGGGCTCGACACAGGAGCCGTGTTCTCCTGCGCGAAAACACCTATCACTTCTGGCGATACCGGAAGCTCGCTCCATGACACGCTCGCGAAACTAGGAGCAGAAACCCTTGCGCGAGATTTGAGTGCCATTATCGATGGAACTCTTCAAGCGATTCCCCAACCCTCTGAGGGCGTCACATACGCTTCCAAGATAACGACTGGAGAGTGTCGGATCGATTGGAGTAGCGACGCCCACCAGATTGCGCTCAACATTAGAGCCTTCTCGCCCTTTCCTGGGTGCTTCACGACATGGCGAGGGAAACGACTTAAAGTCCTCTTCGCTCAAGACTCCCGAAGGCCATCCGCTAGCTCAGCGACTCCAGGCGAGGTTATTTACGCCCAAGGAGAGCGCGTTGAGATCGCCTGCGGACATGGAACGTCCCTCTCTGTAACCGACCTACAACTTGAGGGTAAAAAGCGAATGGGAACGGCTGAGTTTCTTCGAGGGAACGTACTCGCGACTGGAGACCACTTCAATACTTAACCGGGGGTACCTGGCGGGCGCTCATCAACACGCGCCGAACATCTGTGCCGCACATCACATTTCCTACATTTACTCGGATGAGGTTGAGGTTTTGCCGGACTACCATTCAAAATACGGCGCATATCCGAAAGAAGAGAGGTCACCCACTGTTGCTTGCGCTCCTGATTCTCAATTTTAACGCGACGACAATTCTCTCCTAAGAGCAAATAGCCATGAGGAGGACGCACTCCCTCAAACTCCTCCACGAGACGCATATACACGAGAAGCTGAGCCACATACCGATCTCGCAACTTCTTCGCCAAAGGCTTCCTCTCGACAGGAAGAATAAAATCACCCTCTCGAAGAATCGCGTCCGGCTTACCGGCCAGCCCCTGCTTTACTGAGATGTATTCCCGAGACGGCAATATGGAACTCCCCTCAATCGCCACCGCGATCTCAGATAACGCGAATCCAGAATCTCGGTGTCGACGACGCGCGGCTTTTAAAAAAGATCTGATTACAAGAAGGGACGCTGCCATTAGAACTACTAACTGAAGACCATGACTTTGAACGGACACAAAAAAGATATCATCCAATCTCTCCTTGGGGGACTGAATGAGGAGAAAGAAAACTCCCGCCGAGCAAAGGAGCACAGCTAGGTACCGAATCCATTTCGTAAGAAGCAGCGATTCCTCAAAAAGGGTAGACCACGATTTATGGAGCTGTTTTCCAAGCTCCACTGAGGACTCCATTTTGGTATCCTCCCTATCAATCCATTTCAGCTTCCATGAGAGTGGACAGACTGAAAAAGCCCCCACCTCCCCCGCTGATATAATGTGTTGCCCCTCTGGGCCTCTTGTTGCCATGGACTATCCTCGCCTAGGCAGTATGCATTGAAAGCGAAAGGCTGGTAATCAGAGAATCGCGCTTGAGGATAACTATCGAGGCCCTATGACGATATCCTTAGCTGCACGATAGCACTTGCGCGCCTTACGTTGGATGAGCGTAAAGAGTTCCTTGCAGACATCCTGCAAAGCCTCTTTGTCAGACCGCCCTAACAACACCTGCGGAGGAGAACTCTCCTCTGGATACTCAACGATCGGTTCGGCAAGGTGCACCGAACTAATGTGTGGCATGTGAGCCGTCTCGAGAGCGAATTGCACCTCCGGCGCCTGGTGATGGGTTAGTCGCCAAAAAGCGTAACGCCCGCACGCGCTCGTAAAGGTGCATTGTACGTGGAACCTGCCAGACTCAGCGTCGAATCCAACCTTCACCCTAAAATCATGGATATCTTCGAGAAGAAAGTTCGCCTCGAAAGATTTAATCCAGCTACGACGAGCTCGATAAGCGGATACCTCATCAAGGTAAATTCCCTCCAAAACCAAGCGTTCAGAGTCGTACCAGAGCCCCAAACTCACCGTTGGAAAGTGAGAACCCGTTGAATGTTCCAATCCAGTTTGCTGCATAGAGTCGAATCGCACGTTGAACAAAAAAAGAGGTCCCCCTTTTTAGGGGGGGACCTGTCGGAATCCTCTAAACATCGGGCCCACACTCTTGACACCACCCGACGCTAGAAGCTGATTCCTCAGTGCCACTCATGGGCACTACCAACTTAAGTTTTACTATCGGAGACGGCGTGCAAAAGCTTAACAATTGCCCGCCAATCCCCAGCCCTAGCACCACCAGGGACCGATAGAAGTAATGTTTTTAAGCGGTTACAATTTATGTGACACCTTGTCCGGGTTCTGATATGCTCCCAATGGTTTCAGCCATTTAGGAGCTCTACCTGACACCTCGCACAGAATAATAAGCGGCGTGGAAGCTCCCGTGGTGAAGTATCGATGTGAAGCGGACAGATACACGAGTTTCGAAACTCTTGTGCAGTATAAAGCTCTGACGACTCACTCGACTTCCTCGCCACTCACACGGCGCGCCTAAGCGTTAGCGAAGAAGTTGCCGTATGAACAAATCTCCTTAATGGCGTAAGTAATGATTTATCATTTAACGTAGGAAATAATCTCGTATGAACAGAGGCAATCACAGGCACTCTAACCGAGGCGGACGCGGACGCGGTCGTTCAAACCGAGGTCGCGGCGGAGATAGACACTCACGTCGTCACCCACGACAGAGCGCCGAGAGCGGCAATCAAAGAGAGCGTATCTCTATCGAAAGTGGCGATCTGGTTCTCATCGATCAATTCATGCTCGCCAACGGGCAGTTTATCGATAAAATGGCCGCAGTAATCGACGAAGAGGCGGAGATCAAGAATCAAGTTATTCGCGAGTACGGCGGAAAAGTAATCTCGGTAACGCGAGGAACCTACAGGATCGAGCGCGATCCATTCGCCTACACGATCGTAGTTCACCCTGAAGGCGACGATCTCACAGCCCCAGAGGCGGTTAAAGAAGCTAGCGAGCTCCTCGGTGAAGTAAATATCGACACCCGATGCCTCGCCATGCTCGACCGTGAGCTTCTCGATGATAACGCTCTCCTTGAGCGATATCAGCAGCTCTGGTTCAGCGGACAGGACAAGACGGCCCGAGATCTTCTCCGTGATAACGGTGGAGCGGTTCGTTATGGATTCCGTCGCGATGGCGATGAATTGGGCGTTTACCAAGTTCCCGGCGAGGATGTTATCTGCCTCTGGCCGAAGAACATGGAAGCCATGGCGAGCGCTGAAGAGTCTCTCGATCAGGCCGCTCAGGAAGCTTAAGGAAAGGCAAGCTGGTTAAAGACAACCAAGCCTAACCTCGTTACACTAAGAGGAGCGTGTGGCAACACACGCTCCTTTTTTTTGATATCGCCTCCCCCATGGTACTAGGACTTCTCGAAAAAAGACTGACATTCAAGCCAACCCGCGTTGAGCATAATGGCTTGAAGGGGTTCGCTCATGAGCGGGTTCGCTTCGGTCACGAATTTGGACTCGATCTTGACGGGGCATTTTCAGACCAAGGATCAAAATCCGTCGTACTATTCCTCCACGGAAACCGACACAACATCAGTCGATTCCGCGAACACTACGATCTGTTCTCAAAGTTAGCGCAATCATTCTTCACGTTCGATTATCCTGGCTACGGCATAAGCGCGGGGGCGCCGTCTGAATCAGCCGTCTACGCAAGCGCTCGCGCCGCGTATGACTTCCTCATCTCAACTAAGGGTTTTGCCCCTCATCAGATGATCGTTTACGGATGCTCGATGGGCGGGGCCGTGGCCGTTGACCTCTCCACGACTCATTCAATCGCCGGACTAATCACCGAAGCGACATTCACCAACTCCAGAGAGATGGCGAAACATCTGTATCCGTACCTTCCGCTGTGGCCATTCCTTCCGATTAGATTTCGCAACGATGAGAAGATCAGAAAAGTGCGCTCGCCGGTTCTTATGATTCACGGCGAAAAAGACCCAGTAGTCCCCGTTTCAATGGCCACCCAACTGCTCAACGCAACTCAAGGAAATGGACGATTAATAGTTGTAGAGGAAGCGGATCACATCAGCTGCCTCACCCACGGCGAGGCACAACTCAAAAACGTGATTCAGGAATTTATTAATGCTGTTTCCGCTTAGTAATGGCTAGCGGTACTCGACCACCGCTCGGCGCTCCCGAACCCAATCATGCTGATCAGAGTCAGCAGCAACCCATCGAATCGCGAACGCGAGCAGTATCATCCCCCCGAACAGCACGACGGGAATCAGATATCGCTCAAACGGCTGGGAAACCTTATCCCCTCCAACGACGGAGGCGACGCCGTGCACAATAGCGCCACGACTTAAAAGACTGGCAGTGGGAGCATCTTTTCGCTCAGCTCTAGCGGACCCGTATTCAGGAGAATCGCTATAAGCATAGTCGATCCCCCTGCTCTCGCGGACTTTCTTAGAAGGTAGATTTCGGCCGCCCATGACGAAACTTGTTCTGCCAGAAGCTTGCCGCCCCCGGGAACTGTCCTGATATGTGCTCACCGGACGCCGTGCTGAGCCCCCATCACCAAATGCTAGAGACGTACTTTTATCTGACGACATTCGCGTTCCATCCTTGGCAACGAGCGCGACTTAGTAAACATTCCAGCGCTCGGTGAGCTATTGTGACAGCTTCGCCCAAACTAACATAGCGCCCCCATTCGTCCGATATAAGGCATAGTGCCTTCAGAGAGTTACCTTGCAAGAGCCCTACGAGGTTCTCGTACAACACACCACCGGCTACGAGATACGCCACCTAGGGGATAGTAAGAATCTGGCCAGCGTTAACCCGAGTTCCCTTCATTCGATTGACGCGCTTAAGATTTGTTACTGAACATTTATATCGCTGAGCGATCGTAAAGAGCGTTTCTCCACTACGAACCTTGTGCTTTACAGTCGTAGGCTTGCTTTGACTTACTCTCTTTGTCGAGCCCTTCGAGCTAGTCCTAATTATCGGCGCCTTTGTCCCCGAGCTCTCGACCACAGCTAGCGACGGATCGGAAACAGGGTCGTCGGCGGAGGGTAGCGGCGAAGCACTCACGTCATCAGAGGGTACGTTGTACGCCTGAACAGTTTTGCGGCTCGAGTCGGCCCGTTTAGCTGAGCGCACAACTCCTACGGGATACTGTCCCGCGACCTCCACAACTCGAGAATGAAGAGGCTCAGGAGTTTCCAACTTCACCATTCTCTCATTGACCTGAACCGGAACTTGCAAAACATATCCGGCTGGAATCGCAGCTCGCCCCTTCCAGACTGGATCCAACAACGCGTAGTTAGCCTCTTTGAGAGCCTCTACAGAAAGTCCTAACTGCCTAGCGGCGTGCGCCGTAGACATGGGAGCTCGCACTGGATACGACGCTACTCGCAACGGAGGTTGTACCGGAATTTCCGGAAAATACCGATCATGATCCTCGAATATCTCAACAGCGGCCAAAAATTCCGGATAGAAATTGGTTGACGCAAAACCGAAATACCGTTCAGTTGGATGCTCTACGATTTCCGCGATATTGTCCGTTCCTGCTTGACGAACCTTAGACCGCACTCCTCCTACGCCGTGGTTATAAGAGGTAATCGCCAAGGGCCACGCCCCTAGAGATTGGTAAGCGGAACGAAGATACTCGGCTGCCGCTCGAGTTGCTTTCAAAGGATCTCGTCGCTCATCAACATATCGCCCTACAAGCAACCGATGAGAGCGTGCGGTACGAGGCATAAACTGCCAAATCCCCGCGGCGCCGACGCTGCTATAGGCAGTGTAGTCGAATGAAGATTCAATAAACGGGATGCGAGTAAGCTCCTTGGGAAGACCGAACTCCTCCACGAAGATCTTTTCCATCGCCGGAAGATACCGCCATGCGCGCATCATTGCTTGACCGTAGCGCTCTCGGATTCCTGTTTGCGTTCGAATCAGGTCCTCATCAATGATACGTCGATATGAACGGGCTTCAGCGGGAAGCTGCTCCATCTTCTCAATGAAACTTCTCTGGAAGGCGGTACGAGCCTCCTCTCCCGCGATCAAAGCGGATATCTGCTGACGCATCGACGCGATAGTTTCCCGCTCAACACGGTCTCTGTGTCGCTCAAGCTCGATCGGCCCCATAACTTGAGCCTCCGCC
Source organism: Deltaproteobacteria bacterium (assembly GCA_947488865.1). GTDB lineage: Bacteria > Bdellovibrionota_C > UBA2361 > UBA2361 > OMII01 > OMII01. The sequence goes on from CANLCB010000005.1 coordinate 24,238, forward strand.
GAGAAATCCAGGACTCCAAAAATCACTTGGGGAAATTCTCGGTGATGAACCACCACCTGCTTATTTCCATACTTCGAGAAGACATCCTTCCAAAAGTCGACGCGCCCCCTGAGTTTAGGATCGACTGCGAAAGGTCCCTGCCCGACAGAAGACGCACTCGCTCGATAACTGGCGTGAGACCCAAAACCAGGGTTAGCCTTCGCGTCAGTAGCGAGAGCGCCAAAGACCACGGGGAAAGCGATAATAAAGACAGAACGAAGAGACATGACTCGGCGACGCGAACTTTGATTGTTGGTAAACGCGTCCCTGATACAGCAGACGCAACACCTTTAAAGTGACACGGTATGTCACCACGCACAACCGAAAGTCGTGGTTCTCAGCTCAAAAAATCTGAACAAAAGTAAGGAATCGGAGAACCGACTTACTTCGATGTGCAACGAGCGGCATCAAGCTCGGAATCGCTGAGCGAAGTCGTCTGTTCGGCGTTGAGCGCAACGAAATCCTTGAGGTTATCTGGAACACCAGAATCCTCGAAAATCGCTTCTACTGGGCACTCAGTCTCGCAAGCGCCGCAATGAATACACTCATCAGGATTGATCATGAGCATGCCCTCATCGTCACCCTTTGGAGCACGAGCGTACTTATCGTTATATTCTTTCTTCTTGATGTTGTAGAAACAGTCTACCGGGCAAACCTCTACGCAAGAACGATCCTTGGTGCCCAAACAATTAAGAGTGACAACGTAAGCCATGATCCCCAACCCGTACGAAAAAAACTATTTACGGCTGGGATGTTACACAATTCACGGGGTATTAAAAAGACCGGTGAAGAGTGCGGCAGGCATAAAAAAGGGCGACCCCCGCTACTAAGGGCCGCCCGTGCAGAAGGATACAGTCGTATCACTATTTTCTAATTTCGGCAGGTTCCAGGAAACCACAACGAATGGGCTCGCTTTTGTTGGGAAGCCAGCTATTTAAAAGTGGCTTAAGTACCTGGGGATCCTTATCGACGGGATAAAAAACATCCAAGTGCCCGTCAGTTATTGATATTTTCCCCTCTCCGGGGTAGAAACAACCTTCCAGAGTTCTTCTGGCCCGATCGCCAAGTTGGCTAAGGCAACGGTTTGCAAAACCGTCATTCGCCGGTTCGAATCCGGCTCGGGCCTTGCGTTTCACTCTCCTAGGTGCCGTCGTAGGGCTTTCTATGCCTGGTTGAGCACTCGGAGCTTCTCCTCAGCTCCACTTAGCAACTTACGAAGCTGTTGAATAAGATGCGTTCCCTTCTCATAGGAACCAATCGCTCTGTCGAGAGGAAGACTTCCACTCTCAACAGAGACCACTACCTCCTCAAGAAGTTTTAGCGCTTGCTCGAAGCTAAGCTCGCTAACTTGCGCCGCTGAAATATCACCACTCAAAAGTCCTTCGAGTGTTACCGTTACGTCCTTTCCTGCCTTTGCCATATCTCTACTTCTCCTTTGAACGGCCAGTAACCGTTCCCAAAACTAGTCCATCCACAACTTGAATTTCCAGAGCGTCCCCGTCAGAGGTCTCGGTAATAGAACGAACAGGCTCCCCACCGACTCGAACGATACTGTAGCCACGTTCCAACACCTTTTTCGGATTGAGAGAGTCGAGACGAAGCCCGAGGCTCGTCACCTGCCCCTTCGCGTCCTCGACCCCTCGCTTGGCGCCTACGAGAAGACGCCCCTCTAGCGTATCAACCGTCGCTCGAAGTTTTTCTGTTTTCTCTGTCGGTATCGCCCGTCGCAAACGCTCTCGAAACTGAGACACCATCGTATTGAGACGATCTACCGACGCCATTCCTGTTCTGAACAGGCGCCCGTGGAACAGCTCTATTTTTCCGCGGAGTAGTTCAATTACTTTATCTGGGCGAATGCTCGCTAGTTTCGCCTCCGCCGCTTTGATACGAAGCTTCCCCTCAGCGACAATTGCCAACGCACGCGCATCCAAGCGAAGCGATAGCTCATCGATGCGTTGAATCATCGGCTGTAACCACCGATCGAAATCTCTTAGGCGACGCTCAAACTCACTTACCCGCTGAAGCAAGTCGGTCACCTTAGGCACCACCATCTCCGCGGCCGCTGTCGGCGTTGGAGCGCGAACATCCGCCGCGAGATCACAGAGGGTAGTATCTGTTTCATGACCAACTCCGGACACCACTGGCACGGAGGCGGCGAATACCGCTTTCACAACGGCTTCCTCGTTGAAGGCCCACAGGTCCTCAAGCGAACCTCCACCTCGAGCAACGATGATGACATCCACCAGCTTCGACTCATCCAATCGACGAATGGTCGCCGCGATCTCCTGCGCGGCCCCATCTCCCTGCACCCTCGTTTCGGCGAGGTACACCACCATAGCGGGGTAACGCTCTCGAATTTTAACCATCATGTCGTGCAAAACAGCCCCCGACTTCGAGGTAACAAGACCTACGGCCTTCGGCAAAAACGGCAATGGACGCTTCCGCTCAGCGGAGAAAAATCCTTCGCGCTGTAGCTTGTCTTTGAGCTCAAGAAACTGCCGTTGTAACTCGCCTTCTCCGTCTTCTAGGAGACGGTTAACTACTATCTGAAATCGGCCACTTTGAGCGTACACATTGGGCCGACCGTGGCACCGCACCGCCATGCCCGCGACAGGCTTACATTTGAGCATCCGCACCATGCCAGCCCACATGACGCAAGAGAGCTGAGCCCCCTGATCTTTCACGGTAAAATAGAGGTGCCCGCTCTGAGCGTAGGTAATCTGGGAAATCTCGCCATGAAAAAGAAGCTGCGGAAACTGAACTTCAAAGATATCGTTTATTATGCGTGTCGCGTCTGTGACCGATAGGTAGAGGTCGGCTGCTTGTGATGTCGTCGCGCTTTTCTGCATACAGTTTGTATCGGGAATCGATTACTGGTGAAGGTACTACTACAAAAGATAAAGTCCAGCCAATCTTCTCCGCGCGCCCGGCGAGGGCCACATACGCGAACTCATGCGTTATGGACCATTCTGATAGCCTCTCTGATCCTCGATCCTATCCTTCGAACATGGGTAACTCCTCGACTACCAGAAGAAGTCGCTATAACCCTTGGGACTTTATGCGCTATCTCCATCCTACCGTTCATCGCGCAACGCTCCCTACATGTTACCCTCTCTAAATTGAGAAACTTTCACCTTAGAACCCTGCAAGGATCAACCTCCATCCTTCCGCTCTTCGTGGTCGGCTTTGTCGTTCTCGGCGTCTTTTTAAAACTGGCCATCCTTTTTAATCTTCCGAAAGCGGCGGCAGCCCTCGCCCTCGCCGTGATAGTGCCACCGGTCATCAAGCAAATTAAAACGATTAAAGCCGATTCCGTCGCGGAGCGGGAATTACTATCCAAAAATCCTTGGGCGAAAGTTCAAAGATGGGAACAGCAACTCATTATTTTTGTCGCCCTGCCCCTCGTCCTCGCTCGCCTTATCGGGGTGTGCGGAGTCTTCATAGCCCCCACAACAACCGATGAATGGACTCCAGCAATTTTTACAGCCACAAGCGGGCTCTTCCTCGCGATACTAAAACCAGACAGAAGCTTCTTTATGGGGATGTGTCAAAAATGCAAACATCCCGTCCCTATTGTCTTTCAAGATGTCGGTAGCTGCCTGCACTGCGATGAGCGCCTTCGCCTCTCTTATCACGCGTGGGTGCATGGCCTATTATTTGACCACTCGAAGGCACAAAAGTCAGAGCAGCCTCCCAAAAAGGCAAAGGGCAAAAGGCTTCAAACCACCACAAAGACAGAAGCACTAAAAAAGTGACTATTTTCGGAACCAGGAGAAAAGCCCCTTCGAGGTTGGCTTATCCTCATGGAGCTCGTCGTTCGCCGTCAGGAGTTCACTCGCCGAAAGAACACTGATGCTCTGCTCTATAGCGCTTCGAGAATCTACATTCTCGGCATCCGCAAGGATACCAATCGCGCGAACATCCTGACGAACGGAATGAAGGGTCTCTCCATACGCGGAAACCAACGAGAACTCCACTTTGAGATTCTCAACCGAACTTCCTGAAAGCGTGTGCTCGAACTCAACCGGAATTTGGCTAAGTCCCATCTGCTGGCGAACCCAAGCGGCGCTCTGCTGAGACGCCAAGCGGTGCTTGAACATCTTCTCTGGTGATTCAGTTCCTCGTATGAGAGAAGCGACCACGGTAACTCCTTCCTCTAGATATCGACCATGAGGAATGTTTACGAGCGCCCGACATGAAAGCCGAGGTGTTTGAACGTAGGTGTGCGCCACGATATCTACAATTCGCGGAGCGGGCATACCAACTTCAACTATCTGTCGTCCAGCGCCAGATAGCGGTCGCACAAAGAACTCTTTGGATTCGGAAACAAGGATCTCACCCGTCAACGAGAGAGCGCGCACACGAGCGAAAAGTCGAATTTTCGCGTTCACGCGTTGAGCTTCGGGCCCAAAATACCACCCTAGTAGCTCCTCACGCTTGAAGTTAGCTACTATCGAATGCTCTGCGAATCCTGAGTGCCCTTCGACACAAACGCCTCGGGTTACTGGCTTGAAGCTCATCCCCAAAACATCCGTGAAGGCCTGCAACAAAAGATGCCCATCCTCGCGCTCAATAGCAATTTCTACTCGATACGGAGAGAACAGCTCTCCCACTCGACCAGCGGCAAGCTCAGCGAGCTGCTTCGAGGAATTGCGAGGACAGAAAGTTGCTTGAACCCTCACGCCCTCATCGCCCCCGAACAACCAAGCAGAATCTACTTCAATAGACTCAAGCTCTATAGTGCTAGCGAGTGATTGTCCTGCCTTACTACCGGACTCAGAAGCCTCCTCTCCTGAAATCGCGAGCGACACAACGCCCATATCTCCGCATAGAATGCGGTCGTCCGACGAAACGATAACCACTTCGCATGTCAGATTATGGGAACCGGGCTGTAAGAGTAAAAATTCTACCGGAATATCAATGTTGAGTCCCCGATAATGAGACCACGCTCCCTTTGGATGCAGGATACGTCGATAGCGATATGACGACACTGACTCGACGGGAACGTTTAACTCCGACGCTACATACGGAATTCCGAGCGAAGAAAGCTCAACAATCTCTCCCTTTTCATCGATAAACCGACACTCAAGGAGCACGCTTTCACCCGCATGCATGAAAAGTGAAAGATCAAACAGCACAGAAATAGTGCGGCGCTCCCAACCTGCCACCACTTTGTAGGCTGAGGAGACGGTCAATTCAGAAATCTTGTCTCCCGACACTACATCATGCGGCCACATACCTACGGAATGTGGCGCTGGCACATGAGCACCCACCAATTCTTGCCGAGGAACACAGATACTCTCTGGGCGCGAGGCAGACACTATCTCACGGCCATCGTTATCAACCACGGACACCACTAACTCAACATCGCAACGTCCAGACGGAAGATCGAGCGCGGCATAGGGAACGAACGCTCTAATATCATCAATTACAAGGCGCTGCGCGTTGGGCCGTATCGGAACGAGGGAGCAGAAAGGCGCGTCATCAGGAACAACCTCAAATACCTCCGATCCTCCAGGATCGGTCCAGCTTCCCCACTCCTTGCGAACGGACGCGGCGCTGCCGTTATACTTTACGGACACACGAAGCCAGAGCGGTTGACCATCGTGACCAACCAGACGAAGACCACATGTTACAAAACAGCCCTTAGCTCCGAAAACTTGGTGATCATGAAGCACTTCAAATCCGAAGAGCGCGTCCTGCTCCTCCTGATCGAAGCTCTGCCCGGTTTCAATCACAAGGCCTTGAGAGAAAGCATCGATCTCCAGCCCCGCCAGGCTCATCTTACGACGAACGTACCACTTGAGAAGCATCGTAAGCTCATCAAGCTCGCGACTGATGTCATAGTCCCACGCACCACGCGTTTCACTCTTAGCGGCACCAGTGCGAAGAGCCTCTCGCTCATTCGCCGCTACCGCGGTAAGAGCGCTCTGCGCTCGGCGAACAAGCCCACTCACGATGGAAGCCTCAACGGAACCGGCGTACAAGGTGTTTAAAAGCAACGGAGCGTTAGGCTCCAGAGAGAATAAACCTGTCTCGCGATGCGTAACTTGTCGAACGATAGCGAGGACCAACTCAGCGACTTTCGAAACCGCTTGAGCGCTCGTTCGACGGGCGCGGGCTCGGTATTTCCCGGCTCTGCGAATGTCTTCTTCCAGAGGCGCTATGAACTTTTGAAGCGACTCAGATCGATCACCGATAAATCGACGAACGTCAGCGACACTTAGCGAACGGCTCTCTCGCAAAGCGGGAGCTCGAGAGAGCTTTCCATTTCCGTTTGAAACGATAGCACTCTTCGCGACTTTGAGTGGAGAGGCGCTCTCCCCGTTCGGGGCTTCAATCACCTCTCGAAGGGCGATCTCTTTCTCTACAACGTTCATTTCTTCCGGCAGGCTACTACGGTACATACTTCAAGAATTCAGCGCTCAACGGTCATGCGCGGGCTATCGTGATAGCCCGATTGAACAAGGTCCGCCAGTCCCCCGAATAGCAAAATGATACTCAAGGCAACCAAGGGACTAATTACCCAGTCTTTTCAGCCACTTCTCTCTTGCAATGGGTAGCGTGATACAACAAACTGCAGCCGTAGTAGAGAGAAATTCCCGAACAAAGCGAACTAGCCTTCTACCTCACTTCCCGACGAACTTTCAACCCACGTTGCGAGGCTGAGTGAACGAATAGTTAGCGGTTTGTACAATTGTCTCAAGGTGGACTATAAATCGGGGCTCGAAAGAACCTTTTTAGGATAGAGAGGATATCCATGGCTACCGATGTGAAGATGCCGCAACTGAGCGATACTATGAGTTCGGGTAAGATCCTTACCTGGAAAAAGAAAGAAGGTGATCAAGTTTCCCGCGGCGACATCCTGGCTGAAGTCGAAACCGACAAAGCAAATCTGGAGATCGAATCGTTCTTTAATGGAACGCTCCTGAAAATTCTCGTTCCAGCGTCATCGACAGCCAAAGTCGGAGAGATAATCGCTGTTATCGGCGCTGCTGGAGAATCTGTAGCTGCAGGACCAGCAACAACAACGGCCGCGACTCCTCCTCCAGCCGCTCCGAAAGCAGCCGCACCAGCTCCACAGGCAGCTCCGGTGACTGCACAGACCACGCCTCTCAGCGTTGTTTCAAATGGGGAGCGAATCAAAGCGAGCCCTCTCGCGAAACGCGTAGCTGAGCAGCTTCAAGTGAACCTTTCCTCAGTTCAAGGTTCGGGCCCTCACGGCAGAATTATTCGCCGCGATGTTGAAGCTGCGGCTGGTGGCTCCGCCGCTCCTGCTTACCAACCAGTTTCTACGCCCGCTCCTGTTCAACATGTGGCACCTGCTCCGCAGATGCCTGCCGTTAACGCAGGTCAAGCCGCTGGAACCTTTACTCCACTTTCAAAAATGCGCGAGACAATCGCTCGCCGTATGCAGGAGAGCGTCAACACCTCCCCTCACTTCTATGTAACAACAACCGTCAACATGGGAGAGGCAATTCGACTTCGCGAAGCCCTCAAAGAGAAGCCTGAATACAAGGGAATCAGCATGAATCACCTTGTTATCAAAGCTGCCGCTTACGGACTCAAGCATGAGCCTCGTGTAAACGCCGCGATGAAAAACGATCAGCTCTATCAGCCAGCGCAGATCAACATTGGAGTCATTACCGCTATTCCTGACGGACTGCTTATCCCAGTCCTTAAGGAAGTTGACGCGATGACTCTCAAAGACGTCGTCTTCGAGGCTCGCGCCGCTATCGAGCGCGCTCGTGCGGGCCGACCAAGCTCAACAGATCTCTCCGGTGGAACATTCAGCATCTCAAACATGGGAATGTTTGACGTAGAGAACTTCACCGCGATTATCAATCCAGGTCAGGGCGGAATCCTCGCCGTTAGCGCGACTCAGCAACAACCAGTCGTTCAGAACGGCCAGATCGTGGTAGGATCTCTGATGAAGGCAACCGTATCCGTAGACCACCGCATCATTGACGGAGTTATGGCGAGCACCTTCTTGAAGCACTTCAAGGAAGCGCTTGAGATGCCAGCCCTCCTCATGGCGTAACTATTCACGAAGGTGTGGAGTAAGAGGTCACTCGTATGGCAGTAGAAGTTCCTCGTAACGCTCAAAATCTCGTCAAGCCGTCATGGCTTAAGGTAAGAGCTCCTGGCTCTCCGGAGTACCTTGAGACGAAGAAGATCGTTAAGACTCTCAAGCTCCACACCGTGTGCGAAGAAGCGCAGTGCCCCAACATCGGAGAGTGCTGGTCTCACCACACCGCCACCTTCATGATCATGGGTGAGCTCTGCACACGAAAATGTCATTTCTGCTCCGTTAAGAAAGGAACTTCAGAGACTCTCCAAGCTCTCGATCCTTTCGAGCCAGAGCGTGTGGGTTTAGCGGTAAAAGAGCTTGGCCTTAAGCATGCCGTTATTACGTCTGTGGACAGAGATGATGTCGCCGACAACGGCGCCTCGCACTTCCTAAAGACCATCAAGGCAATTCGGACACACGCGCCTGGATGCAAAATTGAGCTCTTAATTCCCGACCTGAAGGGCACCAGAAAAGACCTCGAAACTATTCTCAGCGCCAAAGTCGATGTGCTCAACCATAACATTGAGACGGTTCCTCGTTTGTACAAGAAAGTGCGACCTGGAGCTGGATACATTCGCTCCCTCTCAATTCATCGATGGGCCAAGGAAATCGATCCTTCTGTGATAACAAAGACCGGTATCATGGTTGGGCTCGGTGAAACGAAAGAAGAAGTCCTCGCGGTGATGGACGATCTTCGAGCTACTGGGATCGATGTTATGACCATCGGCCAGTACCTCCGCCCCTCTCAAAAACAGCTTCCGGTTCGTGAGTTTATCACTCCAGAGGAGTTCAAAGAGTACGAGACTGAGGGCATGAAGCGCGGCTTTAAGTTTGTCGAGTCTGGACCTTTCGTGCGTAGCTCCTATCATGCCTGGAAGCACACCGCCGATGTAGCGGTTCGAGAGTAACACTATGAGCAAGCCCGCCTCCGGCGACTTAGGAGCGGTCTACCTCATTCCCAATACACTGGGAGAGACATCTCTAGACTCATCCCTCCCCCCTGTCATCACCCAACTGGTTGGTCGAATTAATCACTTCGTGGTCGAAGACGAAAAGAGCGCTCGCCGTTTTATTAAACAGTTATGCCCTGAGCGAGTCATTCGCGAACTCAACATTCGTCTTCTCAACGAACACACCAAACACGAAGAGCTTGAAACACTCGCAGTCCCCCTGAAAGAAGGGCACGATATCGGGGTAATTTCCGAGGCAGGATGTCCTGCCATAGCGGATCCTGGAGCCGACCTCGTCCGTTTGGCGCACCAGATAGGAGCTCCGGTACGCCCCCTCGTCGGACCGTGCTCAATGATACTGGCTCTCATGGCGTCAGGGATGAATGGCCAGCGATGGAGATTTCTTGGCTATCCTCCTATTGAGGATCAGGCTCGAAAGGATTTCTTCCGATCTATCGAAAAGGACATATACTCCTCGAACGAGACCCAGATCGTCATGGATACTCCTTATCGGAGCCAAAAGCTTTTCGACGAACTGCTGTCAACGTTGCGCCCGGAAACACGCCTGTGTGTCGCTTCAGCCCTTACAACCGACCATGAATCCATTCAATCGCTCTTGGTGAAACAGTGGCGCTCACTGAGCCCCAGCATCGCGAAGGTCCCCACGCTGTTTGTCCTGGGACGATAACTCGCCCGCTCTCGGGTCCTGCCGAGCGCCCCTAAGGATAGCGTAAGATAATTAATTGGTTATCTTGCGTTTCTTCATCTTCCGAGGGTTCCAGTTTCCCTTGAGAGATAGTAAAAAAGCCCTCATGGGTAGATCACCACATCTTGTCTCATGCGCTGCTCTCGCAATAAGAGTTGGCGCGCGAAGCTACATGAGCTTCCGATGTCTTAAGACAACTGTTCTCCCATCACTAGAAGGCGAGAGAACTCGAACCTCATGAGGAGAATACCCGGCAACGTTCTAGCTCTGGTAGGGCTCGTTCTCGGGCTATCGGTCGGACTTGGAGTTGTCCTTCTAAAAAAATATCTCGTTCAGGAAATCGTCCAGGCTCTTGAAGAAGAGTTGGTGATTGCGTGTCCGAACTGCAAACTGAACTACGAGACCTTCACTATCAATTTCCTCTCTCTTTCTGGTCAAGCAACCAACATAACGATGGAAGAAGAGGGAGTGCCTCGAATCTCCTTCCCTGAGATCTCAGCCACGTTTAGCATACAGGAAATCCTAGCCCAGAAGGTGTACCTCGAAACGTTAGTGTTGAGTGATGGACAGGTCGATGGAGTCGGCCCCGACTCGGTGATGTTTCGATTTATAGACCAACTCACGAAACCGCTTCCACCGGAGCAACAAAACAAACCGCGCTGGCGAGCAATCCTTAACACCCTTGAAATAAAAAATGCTTCTATCAGGGAATCTTTTGGCGGTAGCGAACTAACAGGCGCGGATGTCGGGCTCTTTGTGAAACGAATCGGAGAACACTTCGTGCTTCTTCCGAGCATTGAAGATCTCAGATATCGCTCGTTTCTCAATCCAGAAAAAACCGAGGTCAAAGAGCTGCCTTTAGGTCGAGTATCTGGCTCAGTGGTAATCGAAGAAGGTCGAACCCTCTTCAATTCCCTACGACTAGGCAGAGACGATTCTGTCTTTGAGATGAAAGCGTCCGCCGACTCCCTCAATAATGACGCGCTCTCAGGATCCGCCGCCTACCAACTCAATACTCAATACATCGGGCTACCTGACTGGCTGATTGGTTTGGTCGCTGGAACGGGCACCGTACAAGGAAGCCTTGGAAGTCCTATCATTACTGGCTCCCTGGAAAACGCGTCACAAACTCCTATTACGTTGGCTTTTCCCAACGCTTCACCCGTGACCCTCTCATCGCTTCACGGCGAAATGACCGTAGATGTGAATCATGGAGACCCTGTAGTTACCCTGAAAAACATCGCCGGTTCTGGAGACAAGTCCTCTCTGATCAGCACCAAACCCCTCGTGTTCTCTGACGAGGGACTTCGAGCAGGTTTCGAGATCGCGCTTCCGCAATTTTCGTATGGGCCATTCTCGATCGCTAACGGAAAAGCTCGTCTTTCCATCAAACCTTCGGGCAACGACACGATTACCGAGATTCAGGTAGACGCCGGTGACTTAATCGTTCAAGGAACCTCACTTGGACCATCCAAACTCTCGTTAACCATCAAGCCAGATACCGTCGATGTGGTCGCGGATTCAAACGACCCTCGGCTTGGGTCGTTTCACTGGGACGGCTCGATTCTTCTGAATCGACCGGAGCCATTCTTAAAGAACGGCAAGCTGGTACTGACAAACTATCAATACCCTCTCTCAATGCCGGTAGATCCAGCTCGCCTAAGCCCAGTTCAAGTATCAACAACAATGCCACTTTCTGGCCCCCTCGATCTGGGCAGACTATCTGGTGAAGGGCTCACCACCATAGCGTTTCCAAGCTTGCGAGGAGGCATCCCCCTAAGCGGCAAGACATCGCTGAAGGATGGAATTCTCAACGTAGCGCTCCCCACCTCTGCGTATAGAGGTTCAGTTAATCTCAAGCTTGATCTGACAAAAACCTTTGAGGGAAAACTTTCGGTCCAGTTACCGCGCGTACCCCTCTCACAATTTTTGGAAAACGCGGACTGTGGGTTGATCGACGCCGCCCTCGATTACTCGTTTACTCTCTCATCACCGTTGGGCGGGTCCGGAAATCTCTCGCTTCATGACTTCCACGTCGGCTGCGCCCCTTATGTCATGCAGGTCCCGAGGAACTCCGTACTTCCAATCACAGATGGCGCGTTGAGATTTAAAAACATGACGTTGAGCGGTGGCAACACCGCGCTGGAGCTTAATGGAAGCTTCGGAATCGGGCCGGGGGCGGATATCTCTTTAACCGGAGGGCTTCACCTGAGCTCTCTTCTGCCCCTTCTCCCCTCCGTTGACAATCTACAAGGCCTGCTTTCAACCAAGATGTCTCTCAAGGGGCCGCTCTCAAACCTCACCTACAGCGGTACCGCCGAGCTATCCAATGGTGAGATTGCGGTCGAATCACCTGACATTGGCGCGCATGACGTTAATGGCCGATTTGTTCTTGAGGGTAACGCCATACGAGTTGACAACCTGAAAGGTTCCCTTAATAACGGAACATTCTCCATTAACGGCACCCTTCTTCCATTTAATCTTCCAGACTCAAAACTAACGGCCAACCTTAAAGAGGTTACGGTCGAACCTATTCAGGACGCCTCTATCACCTTCTCTGGCGACCTCGCTTTAGGCATGAGCCAACAGAAGCACCAGACCCTCTCTGGAAACATCACCATAGACTTCGCGGAGATCTCCAAAGATTTCGATCTCAACCGAATTCTTATGCAGACCATTAAGGGCTACTTCCTGCCCACTCGCATACAACCTCAGGTTAGCTCAAAGCCGGTGGCGGTTGATCTTGATGTCTCCTTCAAGGCTCCACGAAACATCTTCGTCATCACGCCTTTCTTTAGCGCGGAGCTCAACACCAATATTCACGCGGGAGGCACAACTACAGATCCAGCCCTAACAGGGTCGATGCAGCTACTCAGTGGCTGGGTGGGATTGAAAGGAAATAGGTTCGACGTAACCGCTGGCAGCTTAACCTTTAAACCTGGCTCGCTTACCCCTCACCTAGAAATCGCGAGCGAGGGAGTGTTGAGAGCTCCAAGCGGCGAAAGCATCCTCGTTCTTCTCGAGGCGTCCGGACCATTAACAGCTCCGCGCATTACGCTCTCCTCAGATCGAGGACTATCCCAGGAAGAACTACTGCTACTCATCACCTCTTCTCGCTCACTGACCGGCAGAACCCTGGCGAATCAGGTCGGAACCCAATTCGGTGATGATAAACGATTCTTCCTATCACCAGACTCCTTCAGTAGCTTCGAGGCCTTTTTTTCGAACCTTACCAAGATCGACACACTCTCGTTTGAACCAACATACAACCAATATACTGGTCTTGTAGAACCAGCCATCGTCGCACGAAAAAACCTCACTCCACGCTTTGCGCTGGTCGGAAACAGCCTCTTCAGTAGCGTGAGTAACTCAAAGGCTGGGGTGGTGTACAACCTCACTCCCTCTCTCGATATTAACGGATTCATCCAATCGGTCAGCACGCAACAGAATCCAATCGCGAGCTCTGACCTTACCTACACGATTTTAAGCGAACAGCCTTCACTCGTTGACATCACCGTGACTGGACTAGCTGCTCTTGATGAGCAAGATATTTTAATCGCGGCGCGTCTCGGCAGAGACTCCCGAATCCTCCCGGATAAGGAAGGTCTTTCAATGATACGTCGAGATATTGTGGCGTCTCTTAACGACCAAGGGTTCTTAGCGGCAGACGCCACCCTGTCATGCGCGAAGGCTGCTCGTTATTGCCAGGAGTTACTCATCAACGTCTCTGAGGGCCCACGATTCACTATTAGCTCCGTCGTGCTAGAGGGAAGCACTCTTCCAGCTCAAATTGATCACCTAGCTTCTCACATCACATCTATAGGCAGCTACGCGACAGGAAAGCTTCTCGCGGAAACTGAGCGACAACTCGTTCTCGCTCTTCGCAATGAGGGATACATCTCCGCCAGAGTCATTCCCTCGTACCGCCGCACCCAATCACCAGACTCCGTGGCGCTCGTTATCGCGAGCGATATCCGAGAACCAATCTCCTTTGTATTCAAGGGAAACACGGTCTTCACCTCCGAGCAATTTCTTGACTCCATCGACCTCTTCAAGCGGAAGCGTCCGTTCGGTAACAATACCATCAAGCTACTGATGGATAACATTGAGCATATGTATCAAGCGGCGGGATACCTCTTCGCGCAAGTGACGTTCACCGAAGATCGGTCAAACCTTGAGCGCCTTGTGTACGTCATCTCAATCGCCGAAGAGACCCAAACTCAAGTTAAGAGTCTCACTATTCGAGGCAACGACTCAGTCCCTCTCCGTAAGATAAAAGACGATATGCGAACCATGGGCTTTGCCGATCAGCTACCGCTGTTGCACCCGAACTTCGCGGTGCCAACGCAGCTCGACACCTTGAAAGGCATATTACTCACTGTCTTCCAACAAGAAGGCTATCCAGAGGTAAGCGTAGATTACACTATTAGCCCAGTAAAGGATGAGGACGCTCTTGAGATTGTGTTCACGGTGACAGAAGGCCCTGCCGTGCAAGCATCGCACATTACGCTCTCAAAATTTCCTGATGGCATCAAAGCGCCGGAGCCTCCAACCATGCCCGCTTCACTGCCTAGTGTGAATCAATACGTTGAACAGTTGCTCGACACCTTGCAAAGTGAAGGATACCTTTTTCCCAGCATTACAGCCGAACCCGCTCTTGACTCATCAGGCATTCTACTCACAATATCAACGGGACCTCGCTCACATATCGGCTCGGTAACCTTTGAGGGGATCTCGGAAATCGAAGAGCCTGTCGCGCGAAAGTACTGCGCGCTTAAGAGCGGAAATCCTTATCGCCTTGAGGACGTCAACGCCACCAAGCGGGAGCTTCTCCGCTCAGGACTCTTCTCTAGAGTTGAGGTCGTAGCGACCGATGGCAAGCTTGCATCCCCTCAAGAGGACATCACGGTGCGCATTGTAGAACGTCCTCTACAAACCCTCGAAGTCGGAACAGGCGCCAACTCGGAGTTCGGAGTTCACGTATTCGGAGAAGCTGTAGACAAATCTCTCTTTTCTGACGGACGTAGCCTCTCCACTCGTATCGACACCTATTTTGATCAAGCGCAGGTCAATCCCACTGGCTCAAGCGCTATCAGTCAAGGTTTCGCGAATCTGCGCTATCTCGATCCGTTCTTTATGGACTCCGACTACTCACTGACCGAGGAAGTACGATTCCAAAGACAAGAACTCACCACCCAAGAATTTAACCTCGATCGACTCACGTTCGCCTCATACCTCTTCCGACAGTTTGACGCGGGGGTCACCGTGACAGGAGGTCACTCCCTCACGTTTGACAACCTTCAGGATGTGACACCCGGGGCGATCATCACTCCTCTTGACGAAGGCCATGTTCGACTGAGCTTCCTCTCAGGAACCATTAAGCTTGATCGACGAAACGATCCTCTCAGCCCACAACAGGGATACACCTTTACCCTTGAGCCCCGTCTATCCGCTCAAGAGATTGGCTCTGAGGCTAATTTCGGAGCGATCCTCGCCCGTTCTACCGGAATAGTTCCCCTTGATATGCTCTCTCCCCGCTTATCGCTCGGCCTCGGTCTTTCCGGAGGCATCGGGCAACCGTGGGGCGACACTGTCGAGATTCCGATTACTCAAAGATTCTACCTCGGAGGTCGTACCACGGTGCGTGGCTTTAAAGAGAATTCTCTCGGACCTAAGGGCAGTGACGGGGCGGTCATTGGAGGTGACACGCTTGTAAACGAAAAGAATCAGCTTCAATACCTTTTAACAGACTCCATCAGCTCCCATGTGTTCATGGATATCGGAACCGTCTACCTCCGACACCAAAGCATGAGACTCTCTGACCTTCGCTACAGTACCGGCGTCGGGTTCCAATACCTATCCCCAATTGGCCCAATCGGGTTCGACGTCGGACATCCACTGGATCGGCAAGAAGGCGAAGATAACTTTCGTTTTCATTTCTCCGTGGGAAGCGCGTTTTAAAAACACCTCGCAAGGCCCTCAAACCTCAAACAGCAAGTTCTATCGACGATCACCCCTTCTCTCACCTGCCTATTTGCCGCGTCTCGTTTTTGTTCGTATCCTAGGAGGACCGATCCTAACGAAGACGGCATCATTTCTTTGTCTCATTTAGGTAGTCAGTATGAGCACCACACGACCAATTACCGAACAAACTGTTAACCGCGCGTCCCTTATCGCCATGGCGGCGATCGTCACCTCCATCGTCGGATTCGGCCTAGGAACTCCCTTCATCACAATTCTGTTCGGCTACCTGACGCTACACTATCTGGGAAAGATATTGCCTAAACGATGGGCAATCGTTGTTTTCTGCATTCTTGTCCTTATCTTGTTTTATTTATTCGTGCACTTTTTGCGCGAGGCGGTAGGCGCTCTTCCACTCGCCGCAAGCAAGGCTGTTCCAACGCTTTTAGATTTTGCTGACGCGTGGGGATTTCACGCGCCATTCGATGATCCTCAAGGATTGAAAACGTACGTGCTTCAAACCGTTAATTCTCAACTCCACTTCGTGGCCCGATTCGCTCAATTTTTTACCAAAGAGTTCGTATATGTGATCATAGCGCTTGTCGCCACATGCGGGATCTTCTCAACAGGTCACGTTGACTTAGGGGGAGGCACCTACGCGATCCCTAACAATATGTATTCAGTGTTCACGGGGAAGCTTTCGGAGCGTTTCACCAATCTGTTCAAGAGCTTCCACACAGTGATGGGAGCTCAAGTAGTCATTTCAGCGGTGAACACTCTTTTTACGGGAATTTTTGTATACAGCTTATCCTTGTTCGGCACACCCATGCCGTACTCATTCGTTATTATCGTGGTAACTTTTCTCTGTGGACTGCTGCCCATCATCGGAAACTTGATTAGCAACACAGTAATATTTGGTATCGGGCTCACCCAGTCAGTTCAGCTGGGAATTATCTCTCTCACCTATCTGATCGTTCTCCACAAATTCGAGTATTTCCTTAATAGCAGAATCATCGGAGGCAGGATCAAGAATCCAATGTGGCTAACCCTCCTGAGCCTCCTAATCGGAGAGCGCTTAGCTGGCATACCGGGAATGATTTTAGCGCCCGTTCTCCTCAATTATATGAAGATTGAGGGGGCTAAGGTGGAGATTGAGGCATCGACTCCATCCGCACGATAAGGAGCTGTTTTTATTACAGTATCGCCTTTTCCAAGCAGGCTTTGGGGAGCATTTCTCATGCAAATAAGAGGCTCCACAAAAAAATACTGAAAACCTTCAAACCACCCCTGCATCATACAAAATACGTTTCGAGCTATCGCTGAAGTATGCCTGGGGGGTCTTCCCCTGTTCATACGGAAGAAAGGGCGCTCGGGTGGTTTTAGAGATAAGGAAAAGTTCTCTGGGGTAATTATGTTTAGTACAATCGTAACTGATGATACTGGATCAAAGTTAGCGGTTCTTGAGAAGGTTAAGTGTCTCAATGACATCAACTCGACCACCGACATTATCGTGGTCAGCACTGATGCTCAGCCTTCCGAGTTCACCACTGGCATGTGGGTCCAAGCTCCTACCATGGTAGAGGGACTCCTCAAAGCTGGGTCACTCGCCGCTAGCAAGCGCATTCTCGTCATGAGCTCCGCGGTCTCTTTTGAGCCAGCGGATCTTGCTCGACTCATCGCTGAGTTGGACACACGAGAGATTCGCGAGCAGACAATCGTGGTTCCCACCTCGGAAGAGGGACTCGCGGGAATCCCGGATATGTCAGCTAGCCAAATTTTCAACTCTATCAGCAAAACTGATATGTGGCCTCTCGTCTTCGTAGCTACCAGCCGATTCGCGTTAAGCGCGATGGGCGAGGAAGACGCGAAGTCTGTTACGGAGCTTCTCAGTCAGGCCATCATCCGCTCAGTAGCTGATGGTGACACAATTCGTCTCTCGACGATGATTACGACTGGCATTACATCATCGGCTCTTGAGTCGCTTGCTGAGATGTCAGATGACGCTCGTTCGCGAATGCTGAAGGCGACGGTTGATGCTTTCAACATCGAGGAGCTGTTCCCTAATCATAACTGGGTGTCGTACAGCCAAGAGAGCGCGGCCGCTTCGTACCACTCCATCGCGGCGCTGTTCCTCCGCTTCGGAGACGCTGAAGCCGCGGCTGAGTGTCTTGATTGTAGCGAGCGTCTTGAGGAAAGCCCTCGATACTTCGCTCTTCAAGGACTCATCCACAAGCAAAAAGGAGAGACGCTCGGCGCTGTAGCGAGTTTCGTATCCAGCTTGCAGTGCTACGAGGCTCGTAAGGTGAACAATGGGAAGCATTATATCACCTTCAAGCCAAGCAACCTTGAGGTAGTGAACTCTCGCCTTGTCGACGGACTTAACGCTCTCAACAAGCGTGACAACGACAGCGCGCTCAGTCACTTCTCGGAAGCTGTGTTCAATTTCGACCCGTTCTACGCGGAGCATGGTGTTCTCTCTTCGGAGAAGAGCAGACCATAGCACCTCTGTAGAGGTCGGTAGTACCCGAGCACAAACCCTATCTCAAGCGAGCCCGATGGACACTTAATTGGTGACCATCGGGCTCTGCTTTTGTAGGCTCCCTTAAGGAGGAGTGGCTAGAGGCCCCCTCATTATCGCGATACTTCAAGAACTATGCTCTCTCTGCCTCCCCTATCCCCAATGGAGCGACTCTCTTTAGTGTCGTACACCACCGTTGGTCTGAGCCTCATCACAGGGGCGTGGCTCGCATACTCTCCACAACACCGAAATTCCCGAGACTCTTACATCTGCGTGGGACTTAGTCTTCTAGCACTGTCTTTGGGCCTCTCGGCCCTCGATCTCCAGCTCTATGCGGCCGTGGCAGGCATCCTCGCCCTCATTCTTGGCTACTCCGGAAAAACGGCCACGCCTCGTCTCCAAACAGTTACGAATTCATCCTACACCCGAACGCTGGCGATCTCCGTTATTACAATAACCTCCGCGCTACTTTTTCATCGACTTGATACGTACTCACCGAAACCTCTCGTATGGGAGGCGGTAGTTATAGAAAATATCGTATCGCCTTCCGACTCGCCCACTGAACTACTACATTCCTTTACATCTCGTCTCCTCTGGAGTGAGGGACTTCTAAGCGAAGGGCATCGCTCTCTCCTGTATGGATATCCTGTTGCGGAGCTACTTCCCCGCTTTCCGTCGATGTTTGTAGACAGACTACCTGCGGCAATCATTACCGTCGCAAGCATTATCGCGCTCTACGGATTCCTGCGTTCGTATTCGTCACCGATAATCGCGACGATATCAGTGGGCGTACTGGGGCTAAACGAACTGACTCTAATATTTGGTCGAACCGGTGGCTCCATCGCTGGAACGCTCTTCTCTTTAATCATCGCTCTCTGGGCTTATCATCGGTGTTTACGCGTTCCAACTAAACACAACGCGATAGTAGTGGCGCTCTGTCTGTTTGTAGCGACCTTGGGATACGCCCCTGCTCGCCTGGTAGTTGTGTACTTAACTCTCCTACTCTTCGGAGGAGTAGCATTACACAAGGAAGCCAGCTCCCGTGCGAAGATTGGTACGCTAACCACCTTCATAGCAACCGCGGCAATCTGCGTTATCCCTCAATTCATGCAAGGCTCTTACTGGCTTTTCGCGTCAGCCCGGCTGGAGCACTTACCGGGGATGTTCATGACGGGTTATTGGCCAGACCACATGTTGGACCATTGGAATGAGGTGGCCTCCAGCGTTAAACCTATTTCGATGGAAGAGGTTGCGTCGTTTTCCAAAACACTCGTCGAAAGCGTCACGCTCCCCAATCTTGCGACCGTCCTCTCTCCGTACGCGCCCGAAGACCGGGGAGCTCTCCCATTTTTTGGGGACCCCTTATTCCTAAAAATATTCGCTCCGGCTCTATTTCCCTTTCTGGTGCTGGGAATGTTTACTTTAAGAAACTCCCAACATCGACATTTGAATTATACTCTTTGGATATACACTCTGGGACTCCTTCCTTTCTTGTTACTCACCAATCGCGTTGATTCATATAGAGCCTCACCGCTTATTATTCCGTGTTCGATATGGATCTCATTTGGAATCGCGCAAGCGCTAGAGCTACTTACCGACCTTCCGTTCCGCCGAAGTATAGTCGCACTCTGTGTGGCTGGGGCGATGTATATTTCGGTAGTGCCGCGGATACACGATCTAAGCCGCTCTGACACCAAACCATTACGCAGCAAACAGGTACTTGAGGAGTTGAACGGCCTACTCGCACAGCCTCCAGTTATCGGAGTGGAGTCCGCTGATTTTAGGGTACGAGCGGAGATGTTGCTTGATTCACTCGCGCGACAGAAGAGAGACCTTCTTATCGCCAAAGAGTTTCTGGATAAAGACGATTACGTGGCCCTAGCTCGGAGAAGGGACGGTGAGCATCAAGCGGTAATAGAACGCCTTAAGGCAATAATCTATAGGGGAACGCCGATGGTTTTGGGACCTACCACCCGCTTTCAAGGAGCAGCAGATAGTTTCACCAAACGCGGACTCTCTGTAAAAACGCTGCATTTACGGGAGCTGGACGTATACCTCATTACATCGCCCTCGAGTTCGCTAGAGGTCACGAGATAGAGGCCGCATGGCAAGTACTGAGAACTGTTCCGCTGGATACCGACGCGTTCGACATCAATCCCCAGCGGACCATTCAGTGAATACGACTACATCACAGTTCGCCCTTCAGATTCCCTGCGGCGGCCGAATATGCCCTCTTCCCTCTCGAATCCTTCTTGGCTCTTTACATAAAGGCCAAGAAGCAAAAGGGTTGGAGCCCATTCTCCTACAAACAAGGCATCCTGCTTCCGTCCCACTATACGCAAAAGAAGCGATGCTCCTACAGAGAGAGCGGCTCCCGCGACAAGAGTTCGTGGAGACATTCGCTCCACTCGCTCTCTAATACCACGACTCACACGTTCAACGTCCTGCTTGATGTCCTGAACATCTCTTCCTGCTATTTGCTGGCCTTCCATAAGTCTCTCCTTAAATGGGGTTTTGGCGAGTATTGCCAAGCGCTCCCTAAAAAAACCATGAGGCATCTCAGGGGCACACCCGCGTCCCCATGTATACAACCACCAAGCTCGAGCTGACCGACGGTAATTCAACTCATACACTTCATATAGCTCGCGGGCATAGGCTCGCGTCGATTATCCAATCCAGCCGCCGCTGGATCGTACGGCGTAAACCACAGAATAAGGAGCCCTCATGAAACAAGGATCTACACAACTTAATACGTTGAACGAAGCGCTTGAAAGTCAACTCAATGACATATACGACGCGGAGAAACAGTTAGTGCAGAAGCTACCTCAGGTGGCGCAAGCCGTCTCGAGCGCGTCCGTCCGCAAGGCCATTGAGAATCACCTTGCAGAGACCCGCCAGCAGATCAATCGACTTGACCAGGTGTTCGACCTTTTGGATTCAAGCCCTCAAACGAAGACATGCACAGCTATGCGCGGAATCCTTCAGGAGGCAGATGAGGTACTGTCGTCAACCGGAAATCAAAAGGTGAAAGATGCCGTTATCATCGGAGCCTTACAAAGAGTAGAGCATTACGAGATTGCCGCGTATGGAACTGTGTGCGCGTTCGCCGATGAGCTCGACCTCGATGACGTAGCTAATCTTCTTGAGGAAACCCTTGAGGAGGAGAAGGACGCAGACAAGGAACTGACGCGGTTAGCTGAGGGTGGCATCTTCCGCGAAAGCATCAACGCCGAAGCTCGCCCCGAACGTCGAGTGTAGCGTTGAACGGGTGGAGAGGGAGGCCTCCCTCTTCCCCCCGCACGCCGCACAGGGTTCCCAGACCAGTCTGAAACGATACCAGCAGGATGCCTTCTTAGGGCTCCGGCTCTGAGACCGTGTGCCTCAAACATGATGTGCTTGATTAGGTTTTTTGCTCACTGATGAGCGTTCATGGGCGGATTTTGCATGAAATCCTACCTGAGCTACTCACTCGAGCTGGCTATTTTGAGCGTCAGCGTAACAGCTCGCCTCACTTGTTGCGCATCGCGTTGGCAGACGACGACAACGACTAAAGTAACCTCCAACGACTCCGATTGAGCCCGCTATGGCGCGACAGATGAGGATACAGTTGTTCGCCGAACGGAGACCTCACCGAGAGAGAGTAGTTCTTCGGACCAAGGCTTATTCGCGATTGTCGGGGATATTATTGCTTTGCCGTTTAGAGCTGTCGGAGCCCTTTTTAGCGCGCTTTTTTCAAAGCAAATCGATGATAGAATCAACTTTCTCAAGCTACACACCTCGGCTTTTTAACGCAGCGGAAGCGGATGTCCGAAGTGAGGCTCTCCCCGTTCATCCCAAGACCACTGTTGCGCCCGAACTTCTCTATGCCACCCCGCGCCTTTTCCTTTTGCGACATGATAAAGTATCCAATTATTTTGATGAATATCGGTAAAAAAGGAGGAGTGCCCCGGCGCGAATATCGGCTCATCAAATTCCGGCCTAC